>JAKAIQ010000101.1 GCA_021825035.1 Deltaproteobacteria bacterium
TTCGTTACGAAGAGATCGTCTCCGACAAGCTGTACCTTTCCGCCAAGCTTTCCGGATAGAAGCTCCCACCCCTTCCAGTCGTCTTCAGACAACCCGTCTTCCAGCGAGATTATCGGATAGTCTTTTACAAGACCTCCAAGATAATCGACCATTTCATCCGTTGACAATTCCTTGCCTTCGAGAATATAGTCCCCGTTTTTATATAGTTCGCTTGAAGCACAATCAAGAGCCAGGAAAATATTGCCGCCCGGTTTATACCCGGCGGCTTCTATAGCCTGGATTATAATCTCAATGGCCTCTATGTTTGAGCCGAGTTGCGGCGCAAAACCGCCCTCGTCTCCTACGGCCGTTAAAAGACCCTTCTTCTTGAGAATTCCCTTCAAGCAATGAAATACCTCTACGCCAGCCCTCAGCGCTTCGCTGAAGGCCGGAAAGCCGGCCGGGACTACCATGAATTCCTGGATATCGAGGTTGTTGTCCGCATGCATCCCTCCGTTAATTATGTTCATCATGGGTACGGGGAGGGTCCTCGAGTTGGCGCCTCCGATATACCGGTACAGCGGAAGCATGGCTGACGCGGCGGCGGCTTTTGCGGTGGCAATCGATACCCCGAGAATGGCGTTGGCTCCAAGCCTGCTTTTATTATCCGTGCCGTCAAGGGCTATCAAGGCACTGTCTACGAGCGCCTGGTCGCAGCCGTCGAGGCCCTTAACCTCTTTGGCTATTTTCTCATTGACGTTCTTTACCGCCTTAAGCACGCCCTTGCCAAGATACCTTTTTTTATCTTTGTCGCGGAGCTCAACGGCCTCGAATTTTCCGGTGGAGGCGCCGGACGGCACGGCGGCCCTGCCTTTGAATCCGCCGTCGAAGGTGACTTCCACCTCTACCGTAGGATTTCCTCTTGAATCCAGAATTTCCCTGGCAATTACATCGAGAATAGTAGTCATCATGCCTCCTCAATCCATGGTTTTATGAATAAATACGAAAAATGCAATTATACTTTCAACAGGGAAAAAAGCAACTTTTATTGCCGGAACTTAGTCCTTTTTACCTTCAACTATCGGGTAGGCTATATTGGTTATCAACGAGTTGACCCTTTTCAAATTCGCCAGTACATCGAGGTGTATGGAGCTCGTGTCTATAGATTCCTTCAGGCCTTTGTGAAGCCTGTTTATATGCGCCTGCCTTAGCTCACGTTCCATCTCGGATATTTTCATCTTGTGGTTGATAAGCTTCTGCGCAAGGTCGCGGTTATTCCCGGCGAACGCGGCTATTCCAAGTTCAAGGTTCTCCACGATCTTTTGATGGAGCGTATGTATCTCATTCATGCCATCTTTCGAGAAGGCGAGTCCGCCTTTTATCTTTTTCCTCGCCAGGTCCATGAGATTTTTGTCTATCACGTCTCCGATATTTTCCATGCTGTCTGAAAATAACAATATCTCGAGCTCCAGCTTTGCCTGATCTTCTGAAAGGCTTTCGCGCACAAGTTTGGTAAGATACAGCTTGATCTCCCTGTCGAGAAGGTCTACGTCATCATCTCTATCTTCAAGTTTCTCGAGAAGCGCCATATCGTTCTTTTCAAAGACATCAATGGATTTTTCCAGCATCTCCTGAATGATATCGGCTATCCTCAGAGACTCCCTTGAGGCCTGGACAAGTGCAAGCGGCGGAGATGAAAGGACGATCGGGTCGAGGTATTTCGGGCCGAATTTTTCGGTTCCCTCCTTTTCCGGCAGTATGAACGTAACGAGCCTTGTGAACGGACCTATGAAAGGTAGAAATGTGACGGTTATCGCGATATTGAAAAGCGTATGGGCGTTTGCAATCTGGCGCGCAAGGTCTGATGACGAATGCCCGACGAAGCGCGTGAATATCCCCAAAAAGGGGAGGACTATAATTACTCCCATTATCTTGAAAAGAATATGCGAAACGGCTACCCTCTTGGCATCGACCGAAGCCCCCATGCTCGATATTATTGCGCTAAGGCAGGTGCCTATGTTGGCCCCGAGTACTATCGGCATTGCCGCGTCGAGCGTAATAAGCCCTGAGTGCGCCGCGCTTATGGCCAGCCCCAGGGCCGCGGCGCTGCTTTGAAGGAGCGCGGTGACGGCCGTCGAGATGATTATCCCGGTGAGGGGATCACGGCTCAATCCCAACAGTGAGTCCCTCAGTGCTAAATTCTGAGCCACAGGCGTGAATGTATCGATGATGATCTTGAGAGCGAAGAATATGAAGCCGAAACCGAGAATGGCCTGACCTATTCCCTTGCTCGCGCTTCTTTTCCCGACGAATGTCACGAGAACGCCAAGGCCTATGACGGCAATGGCATAATCATAAACCCGGAAGGTTATCATCTGGACGGTCAATGTAGTGCCTATGTCGGCGCCGAGTATGATGCCCATGGTCTCCCTCAACCCGAGGAGGCCGGAGCCGACGAATCCGACGAGCATGACCGTCGTCGCGCTCGAGCTCTGAATAAGAGCCGTTATGGCAGCCCCGACGCTTACGCCTTTTATCCTGTTATTGGTCGCCGCAAGCAGAAAGCTCCTCAGTCTTGCGCCGGACGCTTTCTGAAGGCCGTCGCCCGCGAGCCTCATCCCGTACAGGATTAGCATTATGCCGCCGAAAAAGCTTAATAGGGAAAAAGTGTTCATGTCGGGCAGTTCGATTCGCCGTGTCGGACGTAAAGGATTTTAAAAAAGAAATACATGAATATTTGACCTATCATATTATACTTTACCATTGCATTCTTCAAGGGATTTGAAGGCTATCAGAGCGGTTCGACTTCCGCAAACGCCATGGCGCGATACGGAGCTTGCAAATCCTGAAGTTACATGTATACTTCAGTTGATATAAATGGCCAGGCCGGCCTGACAGGCGCCAGGGCTTATTTGCAGCCGGGTGAAAAATATGATTTCATTTAATGGATCTCCCCGCGGCACGCCGCGAGACATCGATACCTCTATAAGTAAATCGCGCCGCAAGCAACGGGAATTAATCTTGAAAAGATTAAAACTTAACGCCTTTCATGGCTGAGGATTTTAGCGTAAAGTAAGGAGTAGTCGCGGATGCTCGTCGGGATCTGTTTGCTATCCATGACCTTTGCTGCAACCAACCCGATAGCCGACGCCGTGAATAATTATAGAAATGATGTTAATACATATTCCGTCACACTTCGTTCTAAAAGCCGGCATGCCACGGAAATAATCAAATATTATTATAAAAAACCCGGATTCGTCAGGATGGAGTTTGTAGAGCCTCATAATGGGGCTCTTCTTGTTTATGACCCGATGAAGAAGGTTGTGAGACTGCGTCCTTTCAATTTCTTGAAATCGTTTGTGTTGAATCTTGCCCCTGACGACTCCCTTGTAAGAAGCGCGAGCGGGCATACTGTTGCCGAATCCGACATAGGTGCGCTTTTAAAAAGGGTGGAAGAGCTTCAGAAAAATGGCGATACCGAACTGCTCGGCGACGAGGAAGTTGGAGGAAGGAGGGCTTTGCTTGTAGCCGTGGAAGGTGTGGATGATAAGACAGTGGGAGGAACGCATAAATATTTGCTCTGGCTTGAAAAAGACTCTCTCATGCCTTTACGAGTAAAGGCCTTTAATGTCGGCGGAGCGTTGTCTGAAGATGTTTTGATGGACGACCTTAAGATAAATCCCGCGTTACCGAGTCATTTTTTTGAAATTGAATGAAAAGTTTCACAATAATATTATAAATTTTACTGTGAGGACTCAATGCGTTACTTCGACGTTCTTGTTATAGGTTCCGGCCCGGGAGGGCAGAAGGCAGCCATTCAGGCTGCAAAACTCGGCAAAAAGGTTGCGATAATAGAGCGAAACCAGTACATAGGAGGAGCCGGCCTCCACTCCGGGACGCTTCCAAGCAAGACATTGAGGGAGACGGCGCTTTTTCTCGCAGGATTCAAACAAAGGGCTATCTTCGGTTTTCAATTTACGCTCGGAAGAGACATTACCCTGAGTGAACTCATGCACAGGAAATCCGAGGTCATACGGAAACAGATGGAGCTCATTATTGATCAATTCAGCAGGAACAACGTCGAGATAATATACGGAGAGGCCTCATTCATAGACAATAAAACCCTCCTTGTAAAAGGGGCTGAAGGAGGCGAGGAGCTTTGTTCCGACATAATAGTCATAGCCTGCGGGTCGAGGCCGGCAAGACCTCAGGATGTGCCCTTCGATAAAGATCATATCTACGACAGCGATTCCATTCTCGGGCTTGACAAATTGCCGGACACACTGACGATAATAGGCGCAGGGGTGATTGGCTGTGAATATGCGTGTATTTTCGCCGCTCTCGGCATAAAGATAACTCTTGTCGACAGAAAGCCAAGGCTTCTTTCTTTCGCGGATGCGGAGATCACGGAAAGTCTCATGTACCTAATGAGGCAATCCGGGATAACTTTCAGGCTGAACGAGGAGGTGGTAAACATCCGGGTAGAAAGGCCTGACAGGGTAATAACCCGGCTTAAAAGCGGCAAGGTGGCGGTATCTGAAAAGCTCCTTTACACCATGGGAAGGGTGGGTAATACCGACAGGCTGAATCTCGAGGCCGTCAAGATAAAACCAAACGAGCGGGGTCTTCTTACCGTAAATGAAAGTTTCCAGACCACGGCGGAGACAATATATGCCATAGGGGACGTCATAGGATTCCCTTCTCTCGCCTCCGCATCGATGGAGCAGGGGCGAAGAGCCATCTGCAACGCCTTTCAAAAAGAGGGGCTTACCTGCGAGTTTACCGGACACCTGCCCTTCGGCATATACACCATCCCGGAGGTCTCGATGGTGGGGGAGAACGAAGAGGGCCTGACGGGCAAGGGTGTTGCCTATGAGGTCGGGTGCGCGTACTTCAAGGAAGTGGCGAGGGGGCAGATTATAGGAGACGTGAGCGGCATGGTTAAGCTCATCTTTGACAGGAGTTCAAGGAGGCTCTTGGGGGTGCATATCGTTGGAGAAAGGGCATCCGAGCTGATTCATATCGGACAGGCGATACTGAATTACGGCGGAACGGTAGATTACTTCAAAGACGCTGTCTTCAATTATCCGACATTGAGCGACGCTTATAAGGAAGCGGCATTGAACGGGTTGAATAAATTGTAGACAGCCGATTGACGGCAATAGATTTCCTGGCATACTTGTGACTTGCAGCCAACGCCATACGCCTTCTTCCTGCTTTTAGATTGACGCGGGTCGTTATGACGCCTAAAAATACAAAAAGAGAAGTCGATGAGCAGGTCGTACGCATAGAGCTTGACAAGGTGACGCTCGAAGGCTCGCTGGCGATGCCGGCCGGCGCTTCCGGTTTGGTGCTTTTCGCCCATGGAAGCGGCAGCAGCCGACTGAGCCCCCGAAACAATTTCGTTGCAGGAGAACTTCGCAAAGCAGGCCTTGCCACGCTGCTGATGGACCTCCTGACAAGGTCGGAAGACACGAGTTATGAAACGCGTTTTGACATAAATCTGCTTGCCGAACGGCTTGAGGCGGCAACGGATTGGCTGAGCGGGAGAATAGACGCGAAGGCCGCCAGGATAGGCTATTTCGGCGCAAGCACAGGGGCGGCGGCGGCTATACAGGCGGCCGTCTCCATGGGGCCGGTCATCGGGGCCGTGGTCTCCAGAGGGGGAAGACCCGATCTGGCCGAGCCTTATCTCGAAAGGCTCACTGCTCCGACCTTGCTTATAGTCGGCGGCAGGGATGATGTTGTAATAGAACTTAACCGCAAGGCCTACGGCATGCTTAAGTCGAAAAAGGAGATGGTCATAGTCCCTGGAGCTACTCATCTCTTTGAAGAACCGGGGGCCCTTGAAGAAGTGGCGCTCCTTGCCGCCGACTGGTTTAGAAAATATCTGCATCCGTAAGAGTTCGCAACTCACGCGCTTTGCATTCGCCTACAGGCTTTTTTTGAATATCACCGCGCCGAGAGGAGGCAGGACAAGATTGATCGAGAAAGGCCGTTTGTGATAAGGCGTCGGCTCAGCCTGAACCCCGCCGGCGTTGCCCTTTCCGCTTCCGCCGTATTCGGCGCCGTCGCTATTAAGCATCTCCTTCCAGTATCCGTCCAATGGAACGCCTATCCTGTAACTTTCCCGGTAGACCGGCGTAAGGTTGCAGACCACGAGAATAATCTCTTTTGAGGAGCTGCCTTTTCTTATGAAGCTTATGACGCTTTCCTCCCAGTCATGAAAGTCGATCCACTCGAAGCCTTCGTTCGAGAAATCCAGACCGTGAAGGGCCTCTTCCGCGGTGTAAAGACGGTTCAGGTCTTTAACCCATCTCTGCAGGCCTGAATGGTAATTGTACTGAAGTACGTGCCATTCAAGGCTCTCTTCATGAACCCATTCCCTGATCTGCCCGAACTCGTCTCCCATAAAAAGAAGTTTCTTTCCGGGATGCCCGAACATATAAGCGTACAAAAGCCGCAGGTTGGCGAATCTTTGCCATTCGTCGCCGGGCATTTTGCCTATTAGCGACCCCTTGCCGTGAACGACTTCGTCGTGCGAAAGAGGAAGGATGAAGTTTTCGGTAAATGCATACCAGATACTGAAGGTAAGCTCGTTATGATGATACTTCCTGTAGAGCGGATTGCGGGAGAAATATTTGAGCGTATCATGCATCCACCCCATGTTCCATTTCATGCCGAAACCGAGTCCGCCCAAATGAGCCGGTTTCGACACCATGGGCCAGGCCGTAGACTCCTCGGCGAAGGTCTGGACATCCGGGAATCCGCCGTATACGGCCTCATTGAGCCTCTTTATGAAGTCTATAGCCTCGATATTTTCCCTTCCGCCGTACTCGTTCGGTATCCATTCGCCGTTTTTTCTCGAATAATCGAGGTAGAGCATGGAGGCGACAGCATCGACCCTGATCCCGTCTATATGGTACTTCTCAAGCCAGAAAATGGCGCTGCTTATAAGAAAGGCCCTTACCTCGTTTCTCCCGTAGTTGAATATTAAACTATTCCAGTCCGGGTGATAGCCCTTTCTGGCATCGGCATGTTCAAAGAGATGAGTCCCGTCGAAATAGGCAAGCCCGTATTCATCGGTAGGGAAGTGCGAAGGCACCCAGTCGAGAATGACACCTATGCCGTTTTGATGCAGATGATCAACGAGATACATGAAGTCCTGCGGGGTGCCGTACCTGCCGGTGGGAGCGAAGTATCCAAGGGTCTGATATCCCCATGACCCGTAAAACGGATGCTCCATTACGGGAAGAAATTCAACATGCGTAAAACCCATCTCTTTCACATATTCCGAAAGCCTTGGCGCGAGCTCCCTGTAGTTAAGGAATCTGTTGCCTTCCTCAGGGACCCTTCTCCACGACCCGATATGCACCTCGTATATCGAGATGGGGCTTTTAGCGGAATTATGCTCAAGTCGTTCTTCCATCCATTTTCGGTCATTCCATGAATAGCCGAGGTCCCAGACCATTGACGCGGTTTTTGGAGGAGTCTCGCAACGAACGGCAAAAGGGTCACCCTTGTATGCGCTGTACCCATCATATCTTGAAACGACATGATATTTATATACGGCGCCATTGCCTATCCCTGCCACGAAACCTTCCCATATGCCGGA
>JAKAIQ010000102.1 GCA_021825035.1 Deltaproteobacteria bacterium
GGCGACGAATGCACCGGTTACGCACTTTATCAGTCAGTGGGCGCGAGCACGACCTCTAATAGCGGCATTCCGATACAGAGCAACAAGAAATACTTCTTCTATGTCACGGCGTTCGATACGTGCAGCCCGACGCCCAACGAGAGCACGCAGTCCAGCACGTGGAGCCACTGAACAGGAGCGTCTCAAGCCGGTGACGGCTGGTGACGAAAGCGATTGGTGAGATGAGAAACGATAAAGGGTTCATCCTTATCCTCGCCCTCATAGTCATGGCCGCGATGACCGCAATAGGTCTCGCCATAATAACCTCTTCGACGACTGATCTGCTCATTTCGAGGAACGAGACGGAGGCGAAAAAAGCGTTTTACCTCGCCCAGTCCGGGGTTCAGGAGGCGCTCGGCAGGATGGCCCTTATCGGTAACGCGAGGTACATAGGCGAAAACTCGGCACAGAAGATGGCGAGGATCGGCAACGGCGACATGCCTGGCGGTTCAAACATGTATACCACGCAGACATTTACGTCCTCAGACCTTTCGTCGCAGTCGCCCAATCCTCTCCAGAACTTCAACGGCACATACAGCGTTACCGTTCGGTATGCCGTCGCCGACGGAAGCACCTGGTGTTACGGCCCCTCTTCGCCGTTTAACAATTGCAACGGATCGGTCATACTTTACGGCCAGGATTGGGGGTTCATTGGCTCCGGCGTTCCGAGCGTGGGCTATGTGCCTATCTTCCAGATAGACTCTGTCGGGACTACCGCGTCCGGCACTTCGGCCACCATCAGGGAGTACGTTACCGCCAGCACCCTTAACGTAATACCACCGGCCGGAAACATATTCGCCAACACCACCGCCAACCCGTCTATAAGCATCGGCGGGTCTGGAAATGTGACAGGGTCCATCTCCGGCGATTACGTGGGGTCCGGGTGCGGCGCGGGATGCACGCAGGTTGCGTGGCCCGGCTCGGTGGATATGAATAATTATCTCGGCATACCCACATCATCCCTTGAGCAATACGCGACCCCGCCGTCCCCATATACGCAGACCGGCAACAACTCCGTCGTTTACAGCACGACAGGGTGGGGAACGATATGCAGCACGACCTGGACCGGCAGCGACCTGCCGCACATCTGCGACAATCCTTCGGCCATCGTATATATCGACAACGCTCCGAGCGGCGTGACCGGCGCCGCAAAAGTAAACGGCGGCACCGGCAGGGGAATACTCGTCGTCACCGGAGATTTTAACGTGGCCGGCAACTTCATCTGGGAAGGAGACATCTACATCATGGGCAATCTCCAGGGTAACGGCACCGTAACTTGCTTCGGCGACATGATGGCGAACGGAACCATCGGCTTTAACGGCAATATATCGGCTTATGGAAGCAACGACATAGCCTCGAGCGTCGCCGAATCCATATCGCTCCCCAGGGAGCTCAGGTGGGCGAAGAGATAGGCTGAAAAGCCGTTTGATCAAAATGCGCGGTAGCGCATTTTTTTTTGATTGATATTAATTATATGTAATTATAATTGAATTTTAAAAAATATTGACAAATTGTTTGAAAAGCATAATATGTTTAACCAATTGATATAAAGTTTTGAGAAATCATGCCGATAAAAGAAATAAATGTGACTTAGGTGCTTGTCCAATGGCGAAGAATAATTTAAAAACAATTCGGGAGGATATGCTTCTGAGCAAGACCGAGCTTGCCAGAAAGGCCGGCATCTCGCCGCTGACGGTCGACAGGATCGAGAGAGGGTATCAGTGCAGGGTCGATACGAAGAGAAAGATAATAAATGCCCTGGGGATGAAGCTATCCGATAAAAAAAAGGTTTTCACAGACTAAAGGACACAATGGACCTTTCGTTCGGAAAGAAAAAAAACGCCGTAGCGCTCGACATAGGCTCAAGTTCCATAAAGGTCGCGCAGATGAACCAGACCAGGAGGGGATGGGAGATCATCAGGCTCGGATACGCCGAACTTCCGCCCGAAGCAATAGTGGACGGCTCCATTATCGACTCCATTACCGTCACGAACGCCATAAAGAGCCTCATAAAGGAACAGAACATAGGCGTAAAGGATACGGTCTCTTCTCTAACCGGCCATTCCGTGATCATAAAAAAAGTGAGCTTCCCGGCGATGTCCGAGGAGGAACTCGCGGATTCCATCCAGTGGGAGGCCGAGCAGTATATCCCGTTTCCCATAATAGACGTCAACATAGACTTTCAGATACTAGGGGCGACAACGGAGGGCAGGGGGCAGATGGAAGTAATGCTGGTCGCTGTCAAGAAAGACGTCATAAACGATTATACGAACGTGATAAAGGAGGCCGGGCTCAACCCCGTCGTCATTGACGTCGATTCTTTCGCCCTCGAAAACATGATGGAGATAAACTATGCCGTTGCTCCCGGCGACAATATAGCCATGGTGAATATAGGCGCCAGTATAACCAGCATAAGCGTCATATTCGGCGGACTTACGATATTCACAAGATCGATCCCCATGGGAGGCAACCAGTTCACCGAGGAGATACAGAGGCAGCTTAACGTAAGCTTCAAGGACGCGGAAGACCTGAAGACCGGGAAGAAGACCGATGCCGGCATATCCCCGTCGGCAGCCGTCGAGATGGTCTCGACGAATCTCGCCTTCGAGGTTAAAAGGTCGCTTGATTTCTTTCTCGGCGGAAGCCATGGGTCATACGTGAATAAGATATATTTGAGCGGCGGAGGGTCGAAGACCGCCGGATTGCCGGCCTTCATGCAGGAGAAGACGTCCATACCCGTTGAGGTCGCGGACCCGTTTAAGAATATCGAGATTGGAAAAGATATCGACAGAGGCAGCCTGCAAGATATGGCGCCGTTTTTCGGCGTCGGGGTGGGTCTTGCCACGAGGAGGTTCGGCGACAGATGATCCGCATAAACCTGCTGCCGGTAAGGGCTGCTCAAAAAAAGGAGTCGGTAAGGTTTCAACTAACCGTGGGGGGGCTCATAACGTTTTTTGTGTTTTCCCTTTCGGTTGCGGGCTATCTTACGCTGAAGGGAGAGGTTTCATCGTTGTCGGGGGATATATCCAGAAGCAATAAAGAGCTCGTGGAACTTAAGAAGAAGGTAGGCGAGCTTTCCAAAATAAAAGAGCAGAAGAAGGTCGTCGAGGAGAAGCTCAAGGTAATAAACGACCTCGAGACGGCAAGGCGGGGCCCGATGAGGCTCTTCAATGACCTGAGCGATTCGATCCCGGAGAAGGCATGGCTTCAGTCAATGAAGGATGACGGCCACATCGTGATTCTTCAGGGGTTTGCCGACGCGGACGAGACGGTGGCTGAATTCATGAGAAGGCTTCAGAAGATAAGCGGACTCGGCACGGTCGAGCTTGAAGTGGCGCAGAGGACCCTGGAAAAGGAAACCGGGGTCGAGCTTGTGGCTTTTACCATAAGGCTTGAAAGAGGCGCGAAGAAATCCTGATGCTTCGTAAGAAAGGCCGGTTATGGACTTCAAGATAAACATAGAATCAGTCATAAAGCTTCCATTATCAAAGAAGGTCTTGATCCTTGCCGTGATAAACGTCTTCATTCTCGTCGCGGTTTACTGGTTTCTCATAGGCCCGGAGTATGAAAAGGCGAAAAGCCTGAAGGTCAGTCTTGCGGGCCTTACGGCGAAACTTAACGAGAACAGGGCCATCGCCGCAAATATACCGAGGTTCCTGCATGAAAAGGAAGAGCTGGAGAACAAGCTCAGGGCGGCCGTGGCGGAGCTTCCGAACGAGAAGGAGATACCGGACCTCATTGACGGCATAAGCATGGCAGGAGAAAAATCCGGACTTAAGATACTTCTTTTCAAGCCGCTGTCCGAGGTCTCGAGAGGGTTCTACGCCGAGGTGCCGGTAAACATGTCGGTCGAAGGCAGGTTCGACGGCCTGTATGATTTCAGCGTCAAGGTGAGCAAACTGCCGCGCATAGTCAACATATCCAACATGAATATAGTATCCATGGGCCATAGAAACCGCGTGCCTATGCTGAAGGCCGAGTTCGTTGCGACCACCTTCAGGTTTATAGAAACGTCCCGCGCGGAAGCAAAGAAAATAAAATGATAAAAAGACTGCTGATATTTCTCATAATAGCGTTTCTTTTGTTCCCGTTAATCTCCTGCGGCAGGAAGAACGAGGTAAAGACGGCGGCGCCGGTAAAAAAGGCCAGGCCCGTTCAGCCGATTGCGCCGGCTGCGGCCGTTAACGCAGCGGCTCCTCTGTCTTCCACTTCGGAAGTCAGAGGTCGCAATCCTTTTTTAAGCTACATGGTTGTCATGAAAGAGTCCGAAGGATCGAAAAGGGCAAGGGGGCCGCTCGAATGCTGCGAGTTGAGCCTTTTTAAACTGCAGGCGGTTGTGGTTGGGCCGCAAAATTCCTTCGCGCTGGTGCAGGCTCCCGACGGCAAGAGATACATAGTAAGGAAGGGAGACGTCATCGGGGCGATGGGTGGAAAAATAACGAGCATCGGCGATAAAAGCCTCATTGTCCGCGAGGTTGTCAAGCAGGATGGAAAAGTGGTCGCATCCAATGACACCGAATTGAAGCTCCCGGCTGAAAGGATGAAATGAAAATCCCTGTCCACTACGGTATACGGAGGTAGTTATGCTCATATTGGCAAAGAGGCTGAAAACAGGGTTTTTTGGCGTGATGCTCGCGGGCGCCTTGATAGTCGCCGGATGCGCCTCAACCGGCGGCCTGAAAAGCGTCAAGGATACGAACCCGAAGGCGAGCCAGAAGGAAGCCGCCGACAAATCAGCCTCTGAGAAGAAGACGGCTATCGAACATGTCAATGTCGCCGGCGCCGGCGACAGGGTCCTGATTGGCGCTTCAAAAGCCGTTAAATACACCGTGTTCAAGCTCTCGGATCCTCCAAGGCTCATCGTGGACATGCCCGGGGTCGACATCACGAAAGTCCCTTCTTCGATCAAGGTGGACAATGATTTCATAAAGGACATTACCGTGTCGGCCTACGGACCAGATAACGGCATCGGGAGAATCGTCATTGCCCTGAAGAACGGGGTTGATTACGAGATCAAATCCGGCGAGAACAGCCTGCTCGTAAGCCTGAAGAAGGAGGCGGCTCCCGCAGAAAACGGCGCGGCGTCCGGCGCGTTGACCTCCAAGAAGGACGTTGTCGTGAAAGCAATCAACGCGCCTGTAACGGTTGAGAGGGCCGACGGCCCTTCTTCGGTTAAGGAAGTCCAGGCTCATGCCACTCCGGCGAAGCCGGCTGCCGTGGCTCCGTCAGAGCCTTCGGCGCAGGCGACCAAAATTTTGAAGATAGAAGCCGCCAGAGACGGCAAGAATACCGTTGTGGTAATCCAGACCGACGGCTCCGTAGGCAATTATAACGCTTTCGGGCTCGACTCGCCGTCAAGGATCGTCATGGATGTCTGGGGGGTAGACAACGCGATAGGCAAGGATTTGATCAAGGTCAAGGACAGGTACTTGAAGACGGTGCGTATAGGCAATTATCCGGACAAGACGCGGCTCGTATTCGACATGAGCGGCAAGATGCCGCCTCACTCGATAAAGAAATCCGGAAACTACATCATAATGACCATCGGCTCCGGCGTAACTGAAAAACCGGAAAATATGAAGGCATACCAGCGCGTCGCATCCCTGGAGAACGCGGGCGTCCCGAAGGCCGCTCTTGTGTCCGCAGATCCTCCGGCGAAGACGACTTCACCCGATGCGCCGGATGAAAAGACGGCCATCATCGAGAGCGTGGACTTCAGGAAGATAGACGGCAGAGGAGAGCTTACGATCCGCGGCTCTGCGAAACTGAATTATTCGGTTAAAGACTCGGAAGACGGAAAAACAGTTATATTCGATATAAGGGGGGCGACCATTCCAGAGGGACTGACGAGAACGCTTGACTCATCGAAGTTCGATACCGCCGTCCTTTCGATAAGCTCTTACCAGGAATCGATGTCGCCCGACAGGGTCGTCCGTGTTCTCGTGAAGCTCAAGGATAAGGTTCCGTACGCGATAAACGCATCGAATAGCACGATATATGCCGATTTCAAGCCGGCCCTTGATACGGCCTCGGCGCCGGCGAAAAATAATGAGACGAAGACTGAAACCGCCAATGTCGAAGGTAAGAAGGAATACACAGGCAAGAAGATAGACCTTGACATGACCGATGCCAACATAACCGACGTCCTGAGGCTTCTTGCCGAGGTAAGTAACCTTAACATCATAGCCTCCGACGACGTCAAGGGCACCATATCGCTGAGGCTTAAGAACGTGCCCTGGGACCAGGCTTTTGACATTATACTCAAGTCCAAGGGACTTGACATGATAAAGAAGGGAAACGTTATACTCGTAGCTCCCGAGGCCAAGATAAAGCAGGAGAAGGAGGCCGTGCTTACGAGCAAGAAGGCGCAGGAGAAGCTTGAAGAACTCGAAATAATGTTTATCCCGGTAAACTACGCCAATGTTAACGAGTTGATGCCTCAGGTAAAAGGCGTCCTTTCTGACAGAGGAAGCGTAACGGCCGACCTCAGGACGAATACGCTCATTGTAAAAGACATAAGAAAGGGCAGGGAAGCGGCATATAGCCTGGTGAAGAGGCTCGATACCATAATACCTCAGGTCTTGATAGAGGCGCGGATAGTCGAGGCCGAGACCAGCTTTTTAAGGGACCTCGGAATTCAGTGGGGCGCTGATGTCCAGACTGCCGGCCATACCATGACAAACACCTTTGGCAGCACCATCACGCCCGGACAGACGCCGCCCGGCGGAACCCCCTCAACACTTGGCACGGGAGGGGCAATCTCCACTACCCCTCTTTCGGGATCGCCTACCTTCGCTCCGGTCCACGGCGTTCAGGATTTTGCGGTCGACCTCCCCGCTACAGGAAGCATAGGCACGCTTGGTGCGCTCGGTTTTGTGCTTGGCAAGGCCGGCGCCAATCCTGCCGTGCTAGACCTCCGCATCTCGGCAGGCGAACAGGAGGGTCACCTGAAAACCATATCAAGGCCGAGAATTACAACGATGGATAATAAGGAGGCTAAGATAGAGCAGGGTGAATCGATCCCGTTTGAAACCACCTCCGCCGCCGGCACGGCTACGACGTTCATAGACGCGAACCTGAGCCTCACCGTGACGCCGCACATAACGCCCGACGGAAGCGTCCTTATGAAGATCAAGGCCAGCCATAACGCGATCGGCACATTCAAGACCGCGACCGGCGAGCCGAGCATCAACAAGAAAGAGTCGTCCACCGAGGTCCTTGTAAGGGACGGAGAAACGACGGTCATCGGCGGCATAATCGTATCGGATAAGAGCAGTACTGTGAACGGGATACCGTTTTTCCAGGATATACCCATTCTGGGGTGGCTCTTCAAGAGCAGTTCGGTTACGGATACGCAAACGGAACTCCTCATATTCATAACTCCGACGATACTCCACGAAAAGACAGTGGGATAGGATCTGGAACCGCCATCAAAAATGACGGCGGTTCCAGATTGCCGGGAAAAATCTTCATATTCGACAAGCCGGGATAAACGGGATGCCCGCGAATCATGAGCGGCAACC
>JAKAIQ010000103.1 GCA_021825035.1 Deltaproteobacteria bacterium
AAGAGATTATTTGATGCGCTTTCTAATCCCCCCTTGCCCCCTTTAGAAAAGGGGGATTTCACCCTCCCCTTAATCCCCTCCCATCAAGGGAGGGGAAATTCATTCCTCCCTCTCCCCTTGCGGGAGAGGGCTGGGGTGAGGGGTCTTTAACGGTCACGGCCTTTGCCCGTAGTCCTTGAACTCCTTCAGCACGTCCACGATCGTCTTTCTTATGTTCGCGCGCTCGTCCCCTTCGAGCTTCAGGAGCTGGAGCCTCAACCTGTCGAACTCGAGCTCGAGCTTCTTCATCTTTATGATCATGTCCGGGTCGGGCGCGGCATTTCCGGCGACTGCCGGAGGGAGCGTCTTCCTGAGCCTCCCGGCTATCTCCTCGGCACCGGGCCAGTCCATGTTTTTGGCTATGAGGTCGGCCATCACAGGCGCGGCCTCGGGCACCGCCCTTGCGAACTCGAGCATCGACGCCGCCGCCTCCTGTCTCTGCGTGGCGTACGAAGGCCCGGTGTCTATCGTGACGAAGTAGCTGCCCCTGCCGAGGTCGTTCAGCACAACGGGGTTGCCCGCCGCGTCCACGGCGGCCCTGTTCACCGGCACGAAGGCCTCGCTCCCGTCTGCCATGGCGACGGGCACGACGCGTTCGGTGTCGTATATCTTCGGGATCAGGTCTACGATAATCCGGCCCGCGAAGGCGATGGCGCGGCACAGGTTGTCGGAGAACGCGAAGGTCGAGGCCTCGCCCTGCCTTTGCCTCGCGGTTATGGCGCGGCCCGATATCTCGGCCCCGGCGACGCCGAGCCTCTCGTCATGCACGCCGGTCGCGAACTTCATGTCTTCGGCGGCCGTTGCCGCCTCGGAGAATATCCCCTGCGGCGCGGGCTGCGGAAAGTGCCTCTGCGGGGCGGCGCCGTTCGTCTGGTTGTAGAGGAGGTACGGGAAGCTCTTTACGTTAGCGTCCCTCCACATCGCTTCAAAGCCCTCTATCTGCTCCGGGGTCACGAGGTAAGGGGCCTTGGGCGTAAGCGCCACTATCTCGGTCGCCATCGTTCTCCAGTAGTTATACATCCTCTGCGGGTCGCGCGCCCACCGCACGAGTCCGCGCAGAGCCTTTTTGCCCTGGACGTTCAACTCCTTGCCCACGACCTGCACTATCGGGATGAAGCGTCCCGGCCATGGGTTCGGCCCTTCGAGGACCTCGTTGCCCGTCACCAGGTATTGATAGACCCTGTGGCAGGACGCCTCCCTCTTTGCCACGATCCTGACAGGCGCGTCCTTCGGGCCGGAGGCCATCGCGGCGACGGCCTCGGCCTCCGGGAGCGTCCTGCCGTCGGAGAGGAGGCAGACCTTCTTTTTTATCTCCCTTTTGACCCAGTACTCGGCTATCCTCACCCTGTCCTTCTCGAACCAGCCGTCGTACTCGGCTCCCACCCCGGCTTCGAGGTCCATGGGGCTCGCGCCCGGAAACCTTCTCCTGAACTCGTCCCTGCCGACGGTCTCGGTCACGAAGGCCCACCTGGCGTCGCTCCTGTCCGGCCTGACGGTCGAGGGGTCGAGGTAGACGGAGAAGGGGTTGTTTACCGGCTTGATGAGTATCTCCTGGTCGAACGAGTCGTCGCCCACGTAGGCGGTCTCGACCCGGAAGAAGCCGAACCCCATTGTGACAGCCTGCTCGAAGGCCGCGTCATAGACCGCCTCTGCCCCGCTCCTGTTCTCGATCGTCTTTATCATGCCGCCGAGTATATCGGCTATGACCGGGTCGCTCGACTCGTCCGCCGGCCTTACCTTTATGGCGGGCTTGTTCTGGCGCTGGTCTCCCACGACCCTGTCTATGAACGACGGCAGGCGGTTTACGGTCAGGCACGGCCTTCCCTCGGCGTGGCGCGCGTTCTTCAGCTCCACCGGCCACTGCTCGCCGTTGACGAACTTCAGGTCTTCGAGGGCCGCGAGCCTTCCCTCGCGCTCGGCGTCAACGGCCATCCTCCGTCGCTCCCGCGCCTCCCTCAAGAGGTCTTCGGGGCTAAAATCGTCCACGCGATCCATCGTGTTATTTTCGTCCATAAGTCCTTTCCCGGGTTAAATGCCGTAACCGTTAAAGATTGAAGACCCTACCGCCTGCGCCGTGCTGACAGGGCCTTTTGCGCCCTGCCGCGCGCTTCGGGTTAGGGGGTTCCCTGCGCTACGGCCTCCATCCTTCTCGCTCGCGGCTTCTCTGCCCCGGCTCGCTCGCCCGGCCTCCATCCTTACGCGCCGTTCACCCCTAACCCATGGGATTTTTTAAAGACTTCCCCCCTTTTTCTCCTTCCATCAAGGAAGGGGAGGATTGAAAGCCCGGTTCAATCCCCCTCTCCCCTTCCGGGAGAGGGTTGGTTCGGGGGCTTCATCGGCCTTACGCGCCCATCCATCCGTTCTCGGCAAAAGCCCTCGGCCCAGGGCCCTGCCGGACCTGCTTCCTTTCGTTTATGAAAAGCCGTGTGGCCACATATTGCAAGGCGTCCGCGCAATGCGAATATTCGTTCTTGGCAGGCTCGTCCCTGAATATCCCGGTGTTGCCGACCTCCGGGTAGGCGTAGCCTCCGTCGAAGCCGTCTATGAGGCGCGTGCAGGCCGGGTCGATGAGCAGAGCTGGCGCGCCGTTTATGAGCTTCGTGAGCCGTCCGGCCACGGCCTCCCGCCGGGCCTTGAACGTCTGTATCCCGTCCTCGACGTTTATGTTTATCTTGCGGAGGTAGTCCGCCGGACTCATCCTGTTGGTGTCGCGGTTCTTGCCCGCGGGGTCGCCGATGTCGCGGTACCTGGCGTTGGCTCCAAAAGTGTTGGCGCACCAGAGATTTACCGTCTCGCCGAAGTCGATTATCCCGATGTCCTCCCCGCAGAACTCCTTCAATATCAACCACTGCCCGGTGGGGCTCAGTTGCGTCACGACGCAGGCCGGGGAAAGGCCTGTGTTGTCCCAGCCTCTTATGACGATCCCATCCGCCGGACGCAAAGGCTTCGGCGAGACGTGCAGAGTCCGCACAAACTCCGGGTAGACGAGCCTGCCCTGCGCCACGACGCCCCATTCTCCGCGGACGAGGGTCTTCAAGAGGTCGGGCCTTGCCGCGTAATCCCTCTCAAGGTCTTCGTAGTAGCCGGGCCGAAGGTTGCCTCTATTCTCCTCCTGCCCGGCCCTGTACATCGAATAGCCGGATACCGGGTTGGCGACGAAGTCGCGGTACAGGTAGTGTTCGGTTGACGGATAGTTGGTGGTGAGTATTATCTGCGGGGGTGTAAGAAAGGGATTCAAGCCCCCGGTATCCTTCATGGACGGATATCTCCCGACGCGGCCAAGGAGGCCTTTGAAGATATCCTCGTGAATCTCGCGCGCCTCGTCTATGTGCGCGCCCGTAAGTTCGAGGGACAGGAGGTCGCGCGCGTCCTGCGGCGAGTCGAGGGCCTTGAAGATAAGCTCTATCTCCCTCTCCTCGATCGTCATCACGTACCTCTTCTCCGTAGAGTTGTATTTGCCGAAAAATCCCGGCGGGAACCAGTCGAGATAGGTCTTTATGGTGGTATCCCTGAGTTCCGGGTACGTGTTGCGGACGATCGCGAAGCGGGTCTTTTTCTTGCCGTTCGCGGGCACGACCCTTTCGGAGGCGAAATCAATCACGTCCCACGCCGCGCTCGTCGTCTTGCCCGTGCCGAACGGGCCGATTAAAAGCTTTACCCTGCTCGCCGTATCGGCGTGAAAGGCCGTGGACACCTGGCCAGGGGCGTATGTGATGAGAAGTTCGGTCATTATTGTTTATGAGCCTACCCTCGGCAAGCAGCCGGGGAATTAACACGCTTTTGCTGGTTCAGGGTTGTACCCTGAACCCGATATTTCGTGCCGTAGAAAAAGCCTCGCCAATCTGTCGGCTTCTTCTGACATGCCCTGCAATGAAGACGCTTACTTCGACTCTCTTTCAACAGGGCCTTTTGCGCGTTGCCGCGCGCTTCGGGTTAGGGGGTTCCCTGCGCTACGGCCTCTATGGGAGCCCGCCTTGCCATGAAGAACTTCGCCATCTATGGCGAAGTTCTTCCATCCCCCTCGCTCGCCGCTCAGGACGCTTGCGTCTTTCTCCCCCGGCTCGCTCGCCCGGCCTCATGCGATCCATTTGAAAGACCATTCCAGCGGTGTCCGCTAAAACCGGAATGTGTTTCGATTAACATAACCCCCCTTTTTTAAAGGGGGGCCGGGGGGATTAAAAGGCCTGAGCCTTGATCAAGCGCTCATAAATCCCCCTCAATCCCCCTTTACAAAGGGGGAAGACGCCACGGAGAACAAAGTGTATCTTTACCGGACGCCAATGAGACCTTTCACCTTTTTTATCACCCTCTCCCCAAAGGGGAGAGGGTTGGTTCGGGGAAGGCGCGCCGCCTTTACCCCTTTGCCCTGTTGTCCACCCGGACGATTATCGTCTCTCCTTTTTCGGATTCGGCCTCGACGCCTTTGGCGAGCATTTTCAGCAGCATGTCCCTGTAAAAGACGCCGATGTTTTTTTCATCCGAGGCCCACTCGACGAACCGCCTGAAGCCGCCGACCTCGCGGTAGACCTCGGTTGCGAGCCGCACAGGGTCTTTGATGGCCCTCTCGGCCTGCCCGGCCTCCGTGTCCGGCGAACGCGCGGCTTTTTTCTTGGTGATCGTTCTTTTCCCTGCCATTTACGCCCAGAGAATAGACCAAAGCGCGCCGCCTGTCCAAGACGGATGTCCACGGATGGGCACTTATCTTCAAAAAATTCCGCTTCCGGCCTTTTTGGAGGCCTTGAGCGCGTTGTGAGAGCAGGTTCTCGATCGCCGTTCGCCGCGGGATGAGGCGGCCCGCCTGTGCGGGCCGGCGCGGCATGGCAGGGTCAGGGGGAAAAAACCGTTAAGGAGGGATTATCAGGATGTTGAAAAAGGCCGTCCTGGACTTTTTCAACTACGGCCTGGCCGAAGTTAATTCGTCCAGGTCTCGCAATTCGGCAATCCGTCCGTGGATTGCAACGGCAGGCTGTTTTTCGACAGCCTGCCGGTAGATATTTTCGTGACCGATTTCCCGGCTCACCGTGCGCTCGCAAGCTCCGGGTCGAGCTTGACGGCCCTGTTCAAATCCCGCAAGGCCTGGGATTTGTTGCCGAGCGCGTAGTAAGCCCTGCTCCGCTCATAATACGCCCTGGCGAAAGATGGCTTGAGGGCGATGGCGACGCTCATATCGACTATGGCGCGGCGGTTGTCCCCAAGGGCGACATAGGCCAGCCCCCTGCCGAAGTAGGCCTCGGCGAAGTACGGGTCGAACGCTATCGCGGCGCTGAAGTCCTTGACCGCCCTCGAACTGTCGCCGGACTCGAGCCGGATGTTGCCGTATTTATAGTACGCGGCCGCGTCGTTGCCCCTGGCCGCCTTTGCCGAAGGCCCGGCCTCGGCGAGCCTCGCGTCCACGCCCGCCATCGCGGCTGACGAGAAAAACCCCATCGATAATATAAGGCCCGCCAGCACGGCCTTGACCTTTCCGGTATTTCCGATATTCGATCTGTTCATGACTGCCTCCTTTCTTCTCCGAGCCGTTTTTAACTTCATGCCGGCCCAGCATACCGCGTGCGGCATTAAAGGCACATTAATACGCGTGCGATCTGATCCTCATGATGTCCTGGCTCGAAAGAGCCGCATATCCGCCGACGGCCTAACCACAGCGCCGGAGAGGGTTGATTCTTGATAGTCCGCGGGCTTATCCGCGGCCTCATGCGCCTGATTTATCTATGTTTCGCGCGGCCCCTCTCTGTATACAGTATGCAATATAGGGCACTTAGATTTTTTGGGTATGACAATTATCAGAAGGCCCGAAAAAAGATTGCGGCAGATGATTCCGGCGGCCTTTCGCGGAACGCGGCCTCGCCGGAAGGGTTGACAGGCGGCGTCAAATCATGTAGATTTTCTGCTCAAGACTTGGAGGTGGCGATGCCTTTCATAAGCAAGCTCTTTTTCGGGGCGAGCCTCGCGTACCTTGCCTTCGGCACGGCCATGGGGCTTTTGATGGCGATAAGAAGGGGCAAATGGACGCTCAGGCTCATGCCGTCGCACGCGCACATGAACCTTCTCGGCTGGGCGTCCGGGTTTTTGTTCGCGCTCGCGTACATGATAGTCCCGGGGCCGCTCTACTCCCAAAGCCTCCCTTACTATCACTTCGTCCTGTGGAACGCGGGCCTCGCGGGCATGGCGCTCATGTGGGCGCTCTCGCGCTTTCCGAAGTCCCCTGTGCCGCCCGGCCTCGTAGCGCCGTTCGGCGCGCTCGCCATCATATCGCTGTGGCTCTTCATGATAAACATGGCCCTGACGGTTTTTTAGAAAGGCCCCGAAAGCCGGGTTGCCGCGTTCTCCGATCGGCCATGGCGCGTTGCCCTTGCCCGGCCGAAGACACGCCCCGGCGCGGACTTGCGCTCAGAGGCCGTCGAGTATGTCCGCGACCGCCCTCCTGACGCTCTCCGCGCTCTCAGGCCCGGCTATCAGCCGCGGGGCCTTGTGCCCGGCGAAGAGCGCGGCCTTTTCGTTTGGCGACCTGGCAAGGAAAAGCATCCGCCGCTCCACGCCGGGAAAGACCTGCTTTGCGCGCTCAAGGAACTCCATGCCGTCCATCGCCTGCATCTCGACGTCGGCGACGACGGCCGCGTAATATCTCTCCCCCATCATCCTCAGGGCCTGCCTGCCGTCCCCGGCCCTCTCGACCTCGCCCTCGCACGCGAGCGCGGCCTTCAAGGCCTCGGCCACGAACTCGTCTTTCTGCACGACGAGTATCCTTTCGCGCCAGACGCGCGGCACGGCCTCAAGCCTTCCGGCGTCGCGCTCGAAGCCGGGGTGCAGCCTCACGAACCTGTCGAGCGAGGCCATGTGCCGGGCTATCTTCGCGGCGCGCGGCACGAACGACCTGTCGAAAGCCTTGAGCGTGTTGATCACGCCGAGGAATATGGGGTTGAGCTCGGAGGATTCGAGGTCTATTATGAGGCCGAAAGGATTTCCCGCCGGGTACGACCCTTGCTCGACGGCCCTTTCGCAGGCCGAAAGGGCGGCCACGGCGCGGCCTCTGGCGGCGTCGTCGACCGCGGGCAAACAGGGCAGGCCGCCTTCCGCCCTTGACATGGCGTCTTCCATTATCCGGCGATGGAGCGTTTCGTCGTCCGCAAGTTTCTTGAAGAGGCCCGATAGCACCGGATCGTCCTTGAAGGCCTCCGAAAGCCTCTCGTAGAGCCGCGCGGCCCTCCCCTCCATCGCGCCCAGCCACTCGACCGTCTCTCTCATGCGCGCTCCTTATCAAGGCTGAAGTATACGGCCGGCGGCCGCGGAGAACGCCGCGGCTGCATGAGTAGAGTATTCCGCATATCCACGTGCCTGTCAATGAAACCGGCCTGTGCCGGAGGAAAAAACAGATGCCGCGGGCGGGTTGTTTTGCGGGTTCAGGGTTATACCCTGAACCCGCTATTTCATGCCGGAGAAAAAGCCTTATCGATCTATCGGCTA
>JAKAIQ010000104.1 GCA_021825035.1 Deltaproteobacteria bacterium
ATCTGACGTTCAGCTGTTGGGCGGGATGGTCCTCCATGAGGGCAAGATCGCCGAGATGAAGACCGGCGAGGGGAAGACCCTCGTGGCCACCCTGCCGCTCTATCTGAACGCTCTTACCGGCAAAGGGGCGCATCTCGTAACGGTGAACGACTATCTCGCAAAGAGGGACAGTCGCTGGATGGGTCCGGTATACCATGCGCTCGGCCTTTCCGTCGGGATAATACAGCACGAGTCGAGCTTTATCTACGATCCGTCATATATACCGGATGACGAAGCCCTTCTGCATTTAAGGCCCGTCACGCGGCGGGAGGCCTATGCCGCGGATATCACTTACGGCACAAATAACGAATTCGGGTTCGATTATCTGAGGGACAATATGAAGTTTTCCCTCGAAGAGTACGTGCAGAGGGATTTCAACTACGCCATAGTGGACGAGGTCGATTCGATTCTGATAGACGAGGCGCGCACCCCTCTTATAATCTCCGGGGCGACCGAAGACTCGACGGACAAGTATTACGTCATCGACAGGATAATGCCGGGCCTGAAGAAGGATGACCACTATACCGTGGATGAGAAGGAGAGGCAGGCGCTTCTTACGGACGAAGGGGTCGAGAAGGTGGAAAAGCTCCTTAACGTAGACAACCTCTACGACCCGGAGAACATCGAAACGCTCCACCACGTGAACCAGGCCTTAAGGGCGCACGTTCTTTTCAGGAGGGACGTGGATTACGTCGTAAAGGACGGGCAGGTCGTCATAGTCGATGAATTTACCGGCAGGCTCATGCCGGGAAGACGCTGGAGCGACGGTCTGCACCAGGCCGTCGAGGCCAAGGAGAAGGTGAAGATAGAGAACGAGAATCAGACGCTCGCGACCATCACTTTCCAGAATTACTTCAGGATGTACGGGAAGCTTGCCGGCATGACCGGCACCGCCGATACCGAGGCCGCGGAATTCCACTCCATATATGGCCTTGAAGTCGTCGTCATACCTACGAACAGGGAGATGGCAAGGGGGGATTATTCCGATCTCGTCTATAAGACGAAGAAGGAAAAGTTCAAGGCGGTTTTAAAGGAAATTGAGGAATGGCACGGGAAAGGAAGGCCGGTGCTCGTCGGCACCATTTCAATAGAGGATTCCGAGAAGCTCGCCAGCCTCCTTTCAAGGCACGGGATAGGGCATCACGTCCTTAATGCCAAGCACCACGAGCGCGAGGCCGAGATAGTGGCGCAGGCCGGAAGGCTCGGAGCCGTGACCATCTCCACGAACATGGGCGGGAGGGGCACCGATATCCTTCTTGGAGGGAATCCGGCATTTCTCGCCGCGTCGCGCGCCGGAAAGGACGATTCGACCGAGGCGTTCCACGAGGCCCTCGAAGCCATAAGGGGCGTTTGCGAAGAAGAAAGACAGAAGGTTATCGCGCTGGGAGGCCTTCATATCATAGGAACCGAACGGCATGAATCGAGGCGTATCGACAACCAGCTGCGAGGGCGCGCCGGAAGGCAGGGAGATCCGGGTTCGTCGAGGTTCTATCTGTCGCTTGAAGACGACCTTCTGAGGATATTCGGGAGCGACAGGATAGCCTCGATAATGAGCCGCATAGGCATGGAGGAGGATATCCCGATAGAACACGGCCTGGTGACAAGAGCGATAGAGAACGCCCAAAAGAAAGTCGAGGCGCATAACTTTGACATAAGGAAGCACCTTCTTGAGTACGATGACGTCATGAACCAGCAGAGAGAGGTCGCCTACGGTTACAGAAGGCAGATACTTTCGCAGGAGGGGCTGAGGGACATGGTGAAGGAGTTCAGCTCCGAGGTTGCCGGGGAAGCGGTCAATGCGCATGTCGAAGAAAAGGCGCACCCTGACGAATGGGACATGAAGGCCATCGGCGATTCCGTATTCCATCATTTCGGGATCCGCCTGGAGCCGG
Organism: Deltaproteobacteria bacterium; assembly: GCA_021825035.1. Lineage (GTDB taxonomy): Bacteria > Desulfobacterota > GWC2-55-46 > GWC2-55-46 > GWC2-55-46 > JAKAIQ01. The sequence continues at coordinate 1,932 of JAKAIQ010000104.1, forward strand.
CGGAGATGGAAGTGATCAACAGCAGGGAGGCCCTGACGGAATTTATCGTGGAAAAGGCATGGAAATCCTACAACGAGAAGGTGTCTCTTGTGGGTGAAGAAGGCTTCGCCAATTTCGAGAAGATGATACTCCTTCACGTTCTCGATACGCTCTGGAAAGATCACCTTCTTTCCATGGATCATCTCAAGGGAGGCATAGGGCTGCGCGGATACGGTCAGAAAGACCCGCTGCAGGAGTATAAGAAGGAAGGCTTCGATCTGTTCGTTGGCATGATATCGACCCTGAAATCCGAAGTCGCCGAAAGGCTTTTCAAGGTACAGATTAAAAAAGACGAGGAAGAGGGGCGTCCAGCGACGCCGGAGAGGAAGGCCGCCGCACCGCGACAGAAAGGCAGGCTCAAATACAGCCGGGGCGAGGATAATACTGAGGCCGACAAGGATCAGCCTGTGACCCGCCACGGCGACAAGGTCGGCAGGAACGACCCATGCCCGTGTGGAAGCGGCAGAAAATATAAGAGATGTTGCGGGGTTAAATAAAGGCTTTTCCGGAAGATCGCCAGTAAAGCACCCCGGGGCGGCGTTCGCTCAAGTCGATTCTGGACGTTCCCGTCATCGTGCGTGCCGCTTTACGAAGCGGCCATTTTCATAGGACTCATAGCGCGCAAAAATAACTTTTTCGAAAGTCAATCGATGCCACCGTACAGTCCTTCCCGAAAGAACAGTCGTCTCAAAGTGCCGGGCTTCAGGGCCGCCGGCGTTTCGTGCGGCATTAAAAAAACCGGCAAAAAGGACCTGGCTCTTCTTCTGAGCGACGTCCCGGCAATTACGGCAGGAGTTTTCACGACTAATAAGGTCAAGGCCGCGCCGGTCATGCTCGACATCAGGAGGCTGAAAAAGGGGATTTCGAGAGGGGTAATAATAAACAGCGGAAACGCCAACGCATGCACGGGGAAGGACGGTTATAAAGACGCCGAGCGCATGGCCTCAGCCGTCGAGAACTTGACCGGAAGCGGAAAGGGAAGCGTTCTCGTCTGTTCGACCGGTGTGATCGGGGTGAGGCTTCCGGTAGAGAAGGTCGAGCGCGGCGTCCCGTCGCTCGTAAATAACCTGAGCTATGATGGGTTTTCGGACGCTTCGCAGGCGGTCATGACGACGGACGCCTTTTCCAAGACGGCCGCTCTCAGCGGCAGGATAAACGGCAAGACTGTGACCGTCGCTGGATTCGCGAAGGGAGCCGGGATGATAAGCCCGAATATGGCCACCATGCTTGCCTTTATCGCTACCGATGCCCGGATCGGGATCGGCGCCCTCCGGCGCTCTCTCAGGACTGCCGTGGACCTGACGTTTAACAGCATCATAGTGGACAACGACACCTCGACCAATGACACTGTCCTTGCCTTCGCGAACGGCCTCAGCGGCTGCAGGGAGATAAAGACGGATTCCGAAGCCTTTAAGGCGTTCTCCGCCCTCCTGAACGGAGTGTGTATGAAGCTTGCTCACATGATCGTCAAAGACGGAGAAGGGGCGACGAGGTTTATTGAAATCAATATTACCGGGGCGGTTTCGACGGAGCAGGCGCGCAGGGCCGCGAGGACTATAGCAGAATCGTTTCTCGTAAAGACCGCCTTTTTCGGGGGGGATCCCAACTGGGGAAGGATCATGGCGGCCCTCGGCAGGGCCGGGATAAGATGGAAGGAAGGAATGACGGATATCTTCTTCAACGGCGTTCAGGTCGTAAAGGACGGGTGTGACGCCGGCAACGAGTCGAAGGCGGCGAAAGCGATAAAAACAAAAGACGTTTTGGTCGAGGTCGGATTGCGCGCCGGAAGGTGCTCGGCGAAAGTCTGGACAACCGACCTTTCATTCGATTACGTCAGGATAAATTCATCTTACAGGACTTAGCCTTCATGCCGGTACTTCCGCAAGGCCCCGGCGAATCATCGGTAACGGGAGGATGATATGGAATTCTTCTCCAGGGAAGCTGACAGATGGCTGAGGCAGGCCGAGTACGACCTTAAAGCCGCCGAGTGGAACCAGCAGGGCGGTTTTTACGCCCCGGCCTGCTTCTGGGCGCAGCAGTCGGCCGCGAAGGCCCTGCGGGCCTTTCTCTTCTTCAACAGGGAAGACGCCAGGGAAACAAGGTCCGTCATGGACCTTCTGGACAGGGCGATAACGTACGAGGAGGAATTCAGGAACTTTGTCGGAACCTCTACCAGCCTTGATATATATTACAAGACCTCCAGGTTTCCCGATGCCATTCCGGGAGGCATCCCTGCCGAGGTCATAACCCGGAAGGATTCTACGGACGCCTTGAAGCAGGCCGCCGACATAATGGCGATAGTCGAGAAAAAAAGGAAGTCCTATCTGCCCGAGACCCTTTAGCCTCATTCTTTGTTTTCCGGTCGAACCCGGCCTTGAGACGTCATTCTCCCGCACCATCCTGTCCATCAAGAAATAAAAAGACTTGCATAAGCTTCTTGTGTATAATATGAGCCGTTTTATCATGGGAAAGACGATTTTTGTCGTTTTTTTCTTTTGAAAAGGGTCCGAGATAAAAATCTAAAATGGTAGATAGTCTTATCTTAATTGTGCCTTTCGTGTTCGGAGCCGCGGTCGGGAGTTTTTTGAATGTTTGCATCCACCGCATACCATTGGGGCTGTCCATCGTATCCCCGGCGTCCAGATGCCCTGCCTGCGCGCGGCCAATCCGTTATTGCGACAATATTCCGATAGCGAGCTATATGATGCTTCGCGGCAGATGCGCTTCGTGCGGCTCCCCTATATCGTTAATATATCCGTTCATCGAGATCCTCACCGGCCTTTTCGCGGCTTCTCTTTTCGCAAGGTACGGGCTTTCGGCGGATTTCTTCGTTTATTTCGCCTTTGTATCGGCCCTCATAGCCGTTACTTTCATAGATCTGAAGCACCAGATAATACCGGATGTGATAAGCATTCCCGGGGCTGTCGCCGGGCTCGCGCTTTCTTTCTTCGTGCCGTCGATGAAAGCGCTCAATTCGTTGCTCGGCATAATACTCGGGGCCGGGGTGCTTTTCGCCGTGGCCCAGGCGTATTACCTGTTTGCGGGAAAGGCGGGCATGGGTGGAGGGGATATAAAGCTCCTCGGCATGATAGGTGGCTTTCTGGGGTGGAAAGGCGTCATAGTAACGCTGCTTATAGGGTCTTTCTCCGGGGCCATAATCGGAAGCGCGTTCATGTTCATCTTCAGGAAGGACGCCAAATATCCCATACCTTTCGGGCCGTTCCTGGCCGCCGGGGCGCTGGTCTATCTTTATTTCGGGAAAGCGCTCATAGGATGGTATCTTATGAAGGCCGCCGGCGCCTGAATGCCCGATTGGCTCGCTGTGCGTGAGGAAGGTTGAAATGACCCGGTCCGTCGGAATAAGGATGCAGCTTACGGCTGGAATAGTGCTGACGACGCTCGCCGGAATCGGCCTTATCGGGCTTCTAAGCATAAAGATAGTAGAGAATAACGCGGTTTACTGGAGGGCGGGAGAAGCGGAAAAGACGGTCAGGATAATCGGCGCCGTTTTTAACATGTATGATCGCAGCCCCTCCGCACTTCGTTTCGCGCAAGCGGCGCTAAGGGAGACCGGCGTAAATGATTTCAGGCTTGCCGACGGAGCGGGCAGGATACTTGTAAGCGGCGGAACCCTTCCGGCGAACAGGGGTGAAGCCATTCCCTTCCCCGGGCCGGCCAGAGTGGGGAGGGTAGGGGGCGGATGGTTCAAAGGCCCCGGGAAAATGCTTTATGTCTCGGCTCCGCTCAACGAAGCGGACAGAGGGGAGGGCCTCATAGAATTTACGATGCCGCTGCGGGATATAAAAGAGGATACGTCGGTCGCCAAGAAGTTCCTCATTTTTTACGCCCTCCTCGATTCGATGATCATAATCTCCCTTGGAGTTTTTTTCCTTTCCAGGTCAATCATAACCCCTATAAACAAATTGGAGGAAGCCGCGAAACGCCTGGCCGGCGGAATGCTCGGCGAAAGGGCGCAGGTGGACGTCGATAACGAGGTCGGAAGCCTTGCTTCTTCTTTCAATATAATGGCAGCCAGGCTTGAATCCGAGATCAAAAGCCTCGAGCGGGTCAATAAGGAGCTCATCTCGACCCAGGATGAGCTTTTGAGGTCTTCGACGCTTGCCGCCGTGGGAAGGCTTGCCGCCGGCATAGCGCATGAGATCGGCAACCCTCTCGGAGCCGTACGGGGATACCTGGACATATTGTCTTCCGGACGCGTGGACGGAACTGAAGAAAAGGAGATGCTGGAGAGGGCGTCGAAGGAGGTTTCGAGGATAGATTTCATAGTGAGGGAATTTCTCGAAATATCCAGGCCCTCAAAGAGGACGGCGGAGCTCGTTGATGTCAACGGGCTTCTGGAGGAAACGGTTTCGGACGTCGCCGCCCACAAGGACCTCTCCGGCGTTGAAACAAGACTGCTGCTCGATAAAGACCTGCCGAAGGTTTTGATAGACGAGCGGAAGCTCCGGCAGGTCTTTATCAATATCCTCATAAACGCGGCTCATTCCATGGAAGGCAGGAGCGAAGTGAGGACCATTACCGTCGAAACTAACGCTGAAAGACGCGCTCTGGAAAGGGGCCGGGGGAAGAGGCGAAAGGACGACCCTCAGCCGGATTCTCCCGCCGAAGCCCTGCCCGCAAAGGAATACGTCGTCGTAAGTTTCACGGACGCCGGCTGCGGCATAAGCGAGGAGGACGCAAGAAAGATATTCGACCCTTTCTTTACGACGAAGGACGTCGGCAGAGGCAGCGGGCTCGGCCTTTTCGTGTCCCAGGGCATTATCAGGACGTACGGAGGGGAGATTAAACTTAAGACAAAGGCAGGCGTCGGGTCCACCTTCAGCGTGGCGCTGCCATCGGGAGAGAAACGAGATGAAGATACTCATTATTGACGATGAAGACTCGATGAGGCACATGATCTCCGTTATATTGCGCAAGGAGGGGTACGAGACCACTGCTATCGCGGAAGCGTCCATGGCCCTTCAATCGATTGAGAGCGAGGACTACGATTTCATACTCTGCGACATAAAGATGCCGGGAATGACCGGGCTCGATTTCCTGAAGGCCTTGAAGGAGAGAAGGTCCGGCCAGACCGTGATAATGATGAGCGCATACGGAACGATCGACACCGCCATAGAGTGTATGAAGCTCGGCGCGTACGATTATATTTCAAAGCCGTTCAAGGCGGATGAGATAATACTTACGGTAAAAAAGGCTGAAGAAAGGGAAAGGCTCAAGCGTGAGAATACGAGGCTGAAGGGGGAGGCGTTGAAGGAATATGATTTCAGGAACATCTTCAACACCGAAGACAGGAAGATGCTCGAGGTCATGGATCTTGTAAGGAAGGTCGCCGATTACGACACCGCGGTGCTGATAACCGGCGAAAGCGGCACAGGCAAAGAATTGGTGGCGCGGGCGATACACTTTAGCGGTTCGCGAGCCGGGAACCCTTTTGTCGTGGTCAACTGCGGGGCCATACCCGGCCCCCTCCTTGAAAGCGAACTTTTCGGCCATGTAAAAGGCGCG
>JAKAIQ010000105.1 GCA_021825035.1 Deltaproteobacteria bacterium
TGCAATCGCGAGCGGCGTTGCCGGTCTTATTGCCGTATTTGGCATTGTCGGGTATCGCATCGGCGAGCGTTCCATCGGCTCGGGCGCAGGCATATCCGCTCAGGGCAGGGAAGTGCCGCAGGCATCTCAGGCGAACAATTCCGCGCTTATCGATGAACTGAAGGCAAGCCTGAAAGAGCGGCCTGGCGACCCTGAAATCCTGGGGCGGATAGGCGATGCCTATTTTGACCTCAAGCAGTTCAACGAGGCTGTAATCTACTATAAGATGGCGCTTGCAAAGAAGCCAAATGACGCCGAAATATACAACGATATAGGGTTGTCCGTCCACTATCTCGGCAATTCTTCCGAGGGTCTCCGATATGTCGAGGAGGGCCTTAAGAAAAATCCCTACCACCAGCGGATATGGCTGACAAAGGGGTTTATATTGGCTTACGGCATGGGTGATCTTGAAGGTGCCCGCGCCGCATGGGAGAAAGCCAGAAAGCTCAACCCCAACAGCCAGGTCGGCAAGGCCGCATCCGATTTTCTCGTTCAATTCAATAAAAAATAATATAGAAGACTGCAAATGCGAAAAAAAGACAATAAGGTGTCCAAAGGCGCGGAGGGAAAGGCCTGGTATCAGGCGATCGGCTCGAAGCTCTGGTATTTGTTCAACTCTCTCAAACTAACGCTCTTCGTATTGATCACGCTCGCGATAGTCTCCATCTTCGGAACTGTCATTGAGCAGAACCTGCCGGCCGAGGACTATGTCGCGCGATATGGCGAAAAGTGGGCCAGGGTTATCTTTTATCTCCATTTAAACGATCTCTTTCACTCGTTCACCTTTCAGGCGCTCCTCGCCGCTCTCGCGCTGAATATTATCGTCTGTACCTTTGAAAGGTTTCCGCCAAAATGGAAGGCGTTACTTAATCATAGATCCGAGAAGTTCGACCCGAACATCGTGGACAGATTTTCGAATAGCGAAACCGTCTCCCTTAAAGTTCCTGCCGAGACCGCTAAAGGAAGGGTCTTGAAGGCTTTCGCGCGCAAGAAGTTCAAGACCATGACCTTTAGTTCCGGTAGCGATCAGCTCGTTTACGCGTGGAAAGGTATAATTGGCCGTTTTGGTTCAGACGTCACCCACATAAGCCTGCTTCTGATACTACTTGGCGCGATCGTGGGAAGCGTTGCCGGTTATAAAGACTACAGGGCAGTCTATGAGGGAGGAACAATAAAAATCCCGAAGGCTGATTTCAAGCTCAGGCTGGACAAGTTCTGGATAGATTATTATGACAGCGGGCAGATAAAGCAGTATAATAGTCTGTTGACGGTGATGGAGAACGGCAAAGAGGTCCTTCACAAGCAGATATGGGTAAATGAACCGCTCTATTTCAAAGGCATTCGTTTCTACCAGAGCAGCTATGGCGTAGCCTGGGACAGGGTCAATGATGCAGGCATAGCCATTAAGAAGAAAGGCGAGAGCGACCCGCAAGCGCCGGTCACTGTGAAGTGGGAACAGCTCGTAAAGATGCCGAACAGCAAGTACTCGGTCAAGCTCGTCGGGTATACCGCTGACTTCGCGTATGACGAAGCGACCGGAACCGTGTATTCTAAATCGCCGGACGCCAACAATCCCGCGGTAAAGCTCGAGGTTTACGAAGGCGGCAAGCTTGTGTCAACGCCATGGATTTTCCTCAAATATCCCGGTATATTCCCGGCCATACCTAATTCCGACACTGATCTGGTTCTGGAAGGTTACCACGGCGAGATGTATTCTGGAATATCCATCAACAGGGATCCTGGCACGAACATAGTCTGGCTTGGCGCAGCCGTAATGGGCATAGGTTTCATACTTGCTTTTTTTGTCTATCACCGGCGCGTGTGGGTGCGCATAAGGGGGAACGGCAAATCCACCGAAGTCAAGATTGGCGGGATGATAAACAAGAACAATTTCGTGTTTGAGAGAGAAATAAAAGAGATTCTTGATTCTGTAAAGTCCGATTAACGCCTTTTGGGGAGGCAGCAATGATATTATCTCTGGTATTTTTTACTTTTTCATTCGTATTCTATCTTATAACGGGATTGCTTTATCTCGGACACTGGCTTTTCGGAAAGAAATGGTTGGGGCAGATCGCGACTTCGATGGCCTATGTCACCCTTCTTTCTACCACCATGGTGCTTATAACAAGGGCCTCGGAATCAGGGCATGCCCCTTTTTCCAACCTGTACGAATCGATGGTGCTATTCGTATGGGCTACGAACATAGGGTACCTCGCGATGGAATACAGGCATAAGCTCAAGGTCCTCGGCGCCATAGTCATGATTATCGAGTTCTTCGCCATGCTATCCGCCTCGTTGCTCCCGTACAGGTACAAGAGCGTCGAGCCTTTGAATCCGGCGCTTCAGAACAAGTGGCACTGGATGATGAACGTGCTGTCTCCTTTCGGTCTCCAGAAATACGCTATCGGCTGGCTCGATTTCCACGTTTTCACAACGTTTATAGGCTATTCGGCCTTTGCCATATCGTTCGGGGTAAGTATCATATATCTCGTAAAAAACAGGTATGAAACGAACGGCAGGCACAATTCTCTTGTGGACGCATTCCCCGACGCAAGGGTGCTCGACGAGCTGGGTTACAGGGCGATAGCATGGGGGTTCCCTTTTCTTGCGGTAGGCATAGTGTCCGGGGCGGTATGGGCTAACTACGCATGGGGCACGTACTGGAGCTGGGACCCGAAAGAGACGTGGTCGCTTATAACATGGCTGGTATATGCCGCGTATCTTCACGCGAGGGTTACGAGAGGCTGGAGGGGCAAAAGGGCGGCATATCTGTCGATCGCCGGCTTCCTGGCCGTCATCTTCCTGTATTGGGGAGTGAGCTTCGTACTGCCGGGCTTGCACGCATACGCGTAGATATTTGCGTTGCCGGAGATCATAAAAAAACTTGAAAGGCCGCGCCTGTTTTGCGAAGAGGCTTATGGAACCGCAGCGAATTGCCGAAGGCTGGATGGCGCCGCTCGACATACGTTGCGTCCGGCAATATCCAGTGAGAAAATATTGAATACTATTGCGGACGAAGGCATGAAAAATGGGTAAAGACAGCGAAAAAAATGGCGAAAGAGGATTGCCTAAGATTGCCGTAGTCGGCATCGTTGCGGTGGTGGTTGCCGTGGTGGCCTTTATAATAATGGGGCATAAGAGGAGATTCGAGCCGGTGTTGGCCGGATCGTCGGAGATCGATTTTACTCTTCCAGACCTCAATGGCAAGGATGTAAATCTCAGGGATTACAGAGGCAAGGTTGTATTTCTGAATTTCTGGGCTACCTGGTGCAAACCCTGCCAGGAGGAGATGCCTTCCATGCAGAATCTGTACATGGGTCTCAAGGGGCAGCCCTTTGAGATATTGGCCGTAAGCGTTGATACCGATGGGCCGGAGACGATTACGAACTATGTTCGCAAGTTAGGCCTTACTTTCCCGATACTGCATGATCAAAAGGGCCGCATAAAGGAGTTATACAAGACGACTGGAGTGCCTGAAACATTCATAATAGATCAGAACGGAGTAATAGCCGAAAAAGTCTGGGGCCCCAGAGACTGGACGATACCGTCTTCCTATCAGACAATAATAGACCTGCTTAAAAACGGCCCCAGGCCAAGGAGCGCCTACAAAGAGGCCAAGGCCGCCGACTAAGGCTCATTCCCGCGGAAGCCACGCAAAAGATTATTGACTTTATCGCCAATAAGGAGTATATCTATTGTCGGCGCAGAACATCGCACGCCAGATTTGCCCTTGTGTTTTCTGGAGGCGATTTAACAGATGAATAACGGAGTGTCAATACCGCTCGCTTTTTTTGGCGGCATCCTCTCTTTTGTATCACCTTGCGTCTTACCGTTAGTCCCGTCGTACATCTCTTTCGTTACGGGCATATCCTTCGAAGAGCTTACCGGCGATAACGCAGGTCAGTTGAAGAAAGTGATATTGCTCAATTCACTGATGTTCATCCTCGGCTTTTCCACCGTATTTGTAGTTATCCTCGGTTCTTCAGCGCAACTGTTCGGCTCTCTTTTTATGGAATATCAAGATATTATCCGTAAGATTGGAGGGCTTGTAATAGTCATCCTCGGAATACACATAATAGGCATCGTTAACTTCAAGATACTTCAGAAGGACAAGCGGCTCCACTTCTTCAGGGAAAAGCCCACAGGCCTTCTCGGGTCTTTCCTCGTAGGCGTGGGTTTCGCGGCCGGCTGGACTCCGTGCATCGGCCCCATACTATCTGCGATATTCGCTGTGGCGGCCACTTCCGGAAAAGCCGGTTCAGGGATGATCCTGTTTATCGCTTACTCGACCGGGCTGGCAATACCTTTCATACTTACATCGATAGGCATAAATACGTTCCTGAAGCATTTCAATAAATTCAAAAAACATATGCGCGTCGTGTCGGTCGTAACAGGTTTTTTTCTTATCATAACAGGGCTCTTGATATTTTCTAATTCACTTGGTATTATATCCGGGTTCCTTAACAGGCTAATCCCCAGCGCAAGCTGAGCATTGAAGGGCTATGACAAAGTTACTTGTTGAAGTATACGCTCAAAATAACTGCTCTCTATGCAGCCTCGCGAATAAAACGAACTGCGTGCTTTGCAAGGAGGCCAGGGAGATCATCGGCAAAATCAATGAGGAGATACCTTTTCAGTTCAAGGAAATAGACATAAGCTCGAGTGAAGATCTCTTGAGGAGATACAAGGAAGATATCCCGACGATATTCATTAACGGTAAGAAAGCATTCAAATTCAAGGTGGACGAGGCGGAATTCAGAAAAAAAGTCAGAAAAGAGATAATTAGAGTCGGCCTTTTGAAGCTATGGAATAAAAAGCAGCATTACAGTTGAAATGTTACCGCTGAACCGGTCAAGCCTCGCATCCAACCTTCGCTTCGGTAATACAAAATACGGCACGAATATTCATTTGGCTCTTATGGCAGGCTCAGGCGTGCTTTAATGAACATAAAGTTCATTTACCGTTAGATAAGCCAATCCGAAAGTTTAACGCGTTCCGTGGACTCGACGGATGTCTGAGGCGAGTCTGTCTGGAAGCCTTCACAACGCCAGGAAGAACCGTTGACGTCAAGTCCGCAGATGGTTCACTTTGCTTGCTTTTTAAGGTGAAATCAGGTATATTTTAGCCTTGTCAGTTCGATTGACTTCGCCGGGCAGGGTTATGCGCCAAGCGGTATCTCTGTCCCTTTAATTGCCGTTTGAGCTAAAGAATATCTTGAAAAAACTCCGGGTCATAGCATTCCTTTTTTTTTCATTCCTATTGATTGTTCCAGCCGTTGCGTTCCCTGCGGATGCCGGGATTGAAGACGTGAAAATCGGTCTCAATCCCCCGGTTCAAATCTCCTTTATCGTTAAGAACGCTTTCACCAAAGATATCGAAGAAGCCATATCGAGCGGTATTCCGGTTTCGTTTACCTTCATCGTAGAATGCAGAAAGATCAGGAGATTCTGGTTTGACGGTTACCTCGGCAGATGGGTATTTAAACATACCGTCAAATATGATTCGCTAAAGGAAGACTATGTTATAAGCCTCGACGAATCTAAAAAGGTCATCAGGACCAGGGATTTGAACGAGATGGAAAAACTTATGGCTACCGGTGACTCGATTGCGCTTACGCCGGTGGAGCCTCTCAAGGCAGGCCGGCAGTACGAGTGCAGGGTAAAGGCCGAACTTTATCCTGTAAAAATGCCTTTCCTTTTCAATTATGTGCGTTTTTTTTCTAAGTTCTGGGATATTGATACAAGCTGGTACACTTACAGATTTACGCTTTAGGCAAAAAGCATGAGCGATACCCAGAGACTTGAAGCCGAATCCAAAAGACGCCGTCGTGAATTCTTTATCATCATGGCGGTAGTCCTTACAATTGCAGTCCTTACATACCTCGAATCGCATCTTCCCCGCGTAAGCAGAGACATTCCGATACCCACGAATATATTCCTTCTTGGGCTTATAAACATCAATATCATACTGCTTATCCTTCTCATATTCCTCATTATAAGGAATACCGCCAAGTTGTTCATGGAAAGAAAGAGCAAAGTCATGGGTTCAAAACTCATGACGAAACTTGTCTCCGCCTTCGTAGCTCTTTCGATCATACCGACATTCTTGCTATTTTTCGTAGTCGTAGGCTTTATAAACAAGAGCATAGACGGCTGGTTCAGGATCAAGATCGAGGAATCGCTTAAGGAGTCACTGGAACTTGCCAGGGATTATTACGCTAACATGACCGACAAGGTGGCCTCCAGCGCCAGGTCGATGGCGATATCGATAGGCAAGGATGGCCTGTCGGACGAAGATCATCTGAGGGCTTTTATAACTTCGAAGATGGAGGAGAACGACTTTTCGACAATTGAGGTGTTCTCATCCGATGGCAGACGAATAGGTTACGTGATAGCAGGCAGATTCAACAAGAACATGGTGCCGGACATAGATCGGGGGCCGGTAGAAAAGGCTTTGAGAGGCGAGGCGTCGAGCTTTGTGCAGACCATGCGGGTGGGGGATGTCGTAAGAGGGATTTCCCCGATACCGGGAAGCGGCATGAAAAATGCCGGCGCCCTTGTCGTCAGTTATTATGTGCCGAAAAGCCTTGTTGACAAAATGAAGGAGATAGCGGCGGCTTTTGAGGGGTATAAACAGCTCAAGCTGCTTAAAAATCAGGTAAAGTCCAGTTATTTTACGATACTCCTTATAATTACGCTCCTCATAGTATTTTTTTCGATATGGATAGGCCGGTATATTGCGAGGGAGATAACCGTGCCGATAAGCGAACTTGCCGAGGGAACCAACGCGGTGGCCGGGGGAAATCTCGATTACAGGATTAACGCCGAATCCGACGACGAGATAGGCCTGCTGGTCAAGTCCTTTAACAGGATGACTGAAGATTTAAAGGCCGGAAAGTCCAAACTCGAGGTTGCCAACCTTGATCTCAGGCGCACCAACATGGAGCTGGACCAGAGGAGGCGCTATATCGAAATAGTACTTGGCAACATCGCCGCGGGTGTTGTCTCGATCGACAAGCTCGGCAAGATTGTTTCGATCAACAAGATCGCGGCGGAAATCCTCGGCACGGACGAGGGATACGCATTCGGAAGAAATTACCGGGAGGTTATGAAGCAGGAGGACAGGGAAGTCTTCCGGGAGATGATAAGGGAGATGAGCGAGATGGGCGTTGAGGTCATCGAGAAACAGGTCCGGCTGGAAGTCGGCGACAACAAGATGATGACGCTCCTTGTCAATTTGAACGCGCTCAAGGACGACTCAGGCAATTATCTCGGAATGGTGGCTGTTCTCGACGACATAACCCACCTTCTGAAAGCACAGAGGATGTACGCGTGGAAGGAGGTGGCAAGAAGAATAGCTCACGAGATCAAGAATCCGCTCACTCCCATAAAACTCTCGGCCCAGAGACT
>JAKAIQ010000106.1 GCA_021825035.1 Deltaproteobacteria bacterium
GCTTACTATCCCTCCGTGCAGGCGGGCGCCTCGGCCCTGCGCGCGAAGGACTCGAACGCCGTGGCGCCGGTGCCGTTCTCCGGCATCGAGCCATATACCCTCTATACCGGGCAGGTGAGCGTCGGGTTTTCGCCCGATATCTTCGGCGGCAACAGGCGTCTTGTCGAGTCGTTGCAGGCGCAGGCCGACTTTCAACGCTTCCAGCTCGAGGCGGCCTATCTCGCGCTCACGTCGAACGTCGTGGCCGCGGCGATTCAGGAGGCGTCGCTTCGCGCCCAGATATCCGAAACGCAGGGCATAATCGAGATAGAGGCCGATATGCTCGACACCCTGCGCAAACAGTTCTCGCTCGGCTACGCCGCCGGCCTCGACGTGGCCGCGCAGGAAGCGGCTCTCGCCCAGGTGAAGCAGACCCTGCCGCCGCTTGAGAAGGCGCTTGCCCAGAACCGCGACCTGCTCGCGGCCCTTGCCGGAAGTTTCCCGAGCGAGGGGCCGCAAGAGAAGTTCGATCTCGCATCCCTCAGCCTTCCGCAAGAGCTTCCGGTGAGCCTTCCTTCGAGGCTCGTCGAGCAGAGGCCGGACGTGCGCGCCGCAGAGGAGGAGCTTCACTCCGCGAGCGCCGAAGTCGGGGTGGCCGTGGCCGCCATGCTCCCAAACATCACCCTCGACGCGAACATAGGCTCGACGGCCTCCGGGATCGGCGACCTCTTCACCCCCGGCATGGGCCTCTGGTCGCTCGCGGGCGGCGTGGCGCAGCCGGTCTTCGAGGGAGGGATGCTCCTTCACAGGAAACGCGCCGCCGAGGCCGGCCTCGACCAGGCGGCGGCTCAGTACAGGTCAACCGTAATCTCCGCCTTCCAGAACGTCGCGGATACGCTCCATGCGCTCGAGTCCGACGCGGCGGCTCTCAAGGCCGCCGCGGACTTCGAGCAGGCCGCAAAACGGAGCCTCGACCTTACGCGCCGGCAGTTCGAGCTCGGCTACGTCAATTACCTCTCGCTCCTCTCGGCCGAACAGGCTTACAGGCAGGCGGCCATCAACCTCGCGCAGGCCAGGGCCAATCGTTTCGCCGACACCGCCGCGCTATTCATGGCACTCGGCGGAGGCTGGTGGAACGGGCGGGACATCGCCCTTAAAACAGGTGCGCCAAAATGAAGCAATTTAAATTTACCGGCAGCCGCCCACCTTCTCACGGCGGGAAGGGTCAATCCTCTCTTCCGCTGAAGGCGGCGGAAGAGAGGAGGGCGGCTTTATAACGAGGGCCGCGTAAAAAAATTGAGCATTTTTTCATAAAAAGGTTGACATCGTTTGCGAGCTGTTATAAATGAAAAGGGCAGGAAATATTTTTCTGAATTTATCCGGAGTGATTATGTCAGACCCTGATACTGCTGACCATATATTCCTCCACGCCTGACCCCCCTGCCGCTATGCCTTCGGGTGAGCGTCCAGAGAGTCAGATATGTGGAGGCGCTCAAGAGTAAATGCCCGGAGGTAACCGGTAACATTCCCGGTTTACTCCCATAAAAGCTTAAATGTCGTTTTCCGGCCAAGTCTATTTAGCTTGCCAGGAGGTTGGTTTTTCACGCGTGGCGCGGCTTTGCCCTGCCCGCGTTTTATGTCCTCAAGACGCTTTATACCAAAGGAGGTGGTAGTAATGGACGGTGGTCCTAGTGGCCCCAGTAGCAATAATACGGCACTGACTGTGCTTGCCGGGGGCCGGGAGTCCGTCCATTTTACGCCTCGTTAACCCCGCCGGACTGAACACATCCTTGTCCTCCTCTTTATACATGACAGGGTAAAGGTTCCCGTACTCACAGCCAGCTTCCGTATTGGAACGGTTTTTTGTTTTTTGCAACCTTTATCCTGAACGGAGGTTCTTATCATGCATACCTTTGCCGCAAATGTTCCCGTCACCGCCCGGAGTAAATGGGTGCGAAGGGTCTTGACCTTTCTCGTAGTCATGGGGCCGGGCCTCATCGTCATGGAGGCCGACAACGACGCCGGCGCGCTCGCCACCTATACCGAGGCCGGGGCCACCTATGGGCTCCATCTGCTGTGGCTCATGCTAATACTACTGCCCGTCACCTATCTCTGCCAGGAGATGGTGGTGCGGCTCGGGATAGTCACGGGCGAAGGCCACGCGGCGATCATCTACAAGCGTTTCGGCAAGTGGTGGGGACGGTTTTCCCTTTTCGACCTTCTGCTCGTAAACTTCCTTACCCTCGTAACCGAATTCGCTGCGATACACCTTGTGGCCGACAGGATGCATCTGCCGCCTGGCATCATAGTGCCCGTGGCTGTGGCCGGACTGCTGGCGATGGTTTTGACCGCGAGCTACCGCAGGTGGGAGTGGCTTACGGTTTTACTCTGCCTTTTCGACGTATCCTGGATAGTGATAGCTTATACGTGCAGGCAGCCCGCCGGGCAGATCATCTACAATACCGTTGTCCCGCAGATTGGAGCGGGCGGATTGACGGGCAAGCTTATCTTCCTCATAATAGCGATCGTCGGCACGACCATAGCCCCGTGGCAGCTCTTTTTCCAGCAGAGCTGCGTGGCGGACAAACGCCTCAGGTACGGCCATTTGAAGTACGCCCGCCTGGACACGTTCATCGGCGCGGTCTTTACCGTTATCATCGGGGGGGCCATGATGGTAGCAGGACATACGCTAACGAGCCATGGCGTTAAATACGAGGATGCCGCGCAGATGGCGGTCTCCATGGGCTCCGTATTGGGGCCTGCGGCAAAGGACGTGCTGCTCCTTCTGTGCGTCAACGCGGCCATACTCGGAGGTACGGCCATTTCGCTTGCGAGCGCGTGGGCGTATGGCGAGGTGAAGGGGGCCCCGGCCAGCCTTCAGCTCACGTTTCCTCAGGCGCCTGGATTCTATTCCATATACAGCCTCTGCGTAATCGCCGCCGGGGCGGTCGTCCTCATACCGAAGGCGCCGCTTCAGCTGATAATCCTCGGCGTCCAGGTGCTGGCCGGGATAATGCTCCCCACGGCGGTAATATTTCTACAGCTTCTCTTGAACGACAAGGCCATACTCGGGGATAAATACGTCAACAGGCCGTGGAACAACTACGCGAACTGGGCTATCATCATAGTGCTCTTTGCGCTGTCGCTCCTTCTTGCGGCGCAGGTCATATTCCCTGAGTATTTCCCCCAATAGCTTAAAAAGGAGATCTGCAGATGAAAAAAAGCGGTTTTTGCAAGGAATACGCAATGGTCGTCCATCCTCTTGACGATATCCCGGAAGAGAAGGTGGACGTGTCGAAGCTTCCCCCGATGCCGATGACGCGAGCCGTCAGGTGGTCGCTTATAGCGTTACGGAGCTATCTTGTATTGATGATAGTGCTCGTTTTCGTCAAGGTGTTCCTCATGGGCGTCGGCGGCAGATGAACCTTGACAAAACCTCCGCAAGTGAGTACAATCGGGCCTGCTATTGTGAAAATGATTATCAATATCATTGATTTTACGCGGCGGCATGGAATGGAGCGCAAAAATGAATAAAAAGAATCTTTCCGCAGCGATGGTTTTTCTTGCGCTTTTGTGTCTGAGCGCGGGCAGGGCGCGCTCGGAGGATAACAATGCCGCCCCCGGCTGGTACCCGCAGTTCCTTAGCGCCCAGTTCAACGGGGTGGTCCAGGACATGCCGGAGTTCAGGAGCCCGTACGAGGGCCCGAACAGCCTCAGATTCGACTATAAGAGCCGCTCCCTTACCGATATCTACGGGGTCTATCTCGGCTCGCAGGTCCTCGACAATCTTCAGGCTTATCTCGACCTTGAGATGTTCAGGGGCTACGGCCTCAGCAACGGAACCGGCCTCGGCGGCATAACGAACGGCGACGTGATAAGGGGGTCGCAGAATATCGGGAACGACCCGTACATAGCGCGCCTCTACGTCCGCTACATCCACGCCCTGTCCGCCGAGACCGCGCCGGTCGAGAAGGGCATGGACCAGCTCCCCGGGAGCGAACCCGTGAGCAGGGTGGAGGTGAAGGCCGGGAGGATGGCCGCTACCGACGACTTCGACAACAACCGCTACGCCAACAATACGAGGACGCAGTTCATGAACTGGGCGTTCATAAACGACACGGCCTGGGACTTCGCGGCCAATACCAGAGGCTATAGCGACGGGATAGTCGTGGCCTGGGTGAACCCTTTGTGGAGGCTCGCGTTCGGCGTCTACAGGATGCCGACCCACGCCAACGGCATAATCCTCGATAACGACCTGACGAAGGCGAACGGCGACAACCTCGAGCTGACCGTGAAGCCAGGGAAATGGGGCACCGTCGCGAGGCTCCTCGTCTACCGCAACACCGGGCAGATGGGCGATTACGGGGAGGCGATAGCCATCGGACGCTCCACCGGCTCGATCCCTAACGTCATCGCCGACGAGCTGCACCACGGACGGTCGAAATACGGGGCGGGGATCAACCTCGAACAGCCGATAGCGGACGATGGAGAGACGGGGGCGTTTTTCCGCGCAGGGTGGAACGACGGGCACACGGAGGACTTCACGTTCACGGAGGTGGACAGGCAAATAAGCCTCGGGCTTCAGATAAGCGGCGTCCACTGGCGGCGCGAAGACGACAGGATCGGCATAGCATACGCGAGGCACGACCTTTCATCGGCGCACAGCACGTATCTCAGCCTCGGCGGCCTCGGTTTCGACCTCGGCGACGGAAGGCTCACGTACGGAACCGAGCAGGTCGCGGAGGTCTATTACAGGATACAGCTCGGACGCTACGTGCAGCTCTCCCCCGACTTTCAGTTCATAAAAAATCCGGGGTACAACCGCGACCGAGGCCCGGTCGAGGTCTACGGCATGCGTCTTCACATGAGCATATGACCGGCTTACCGGCGCGCCGCCCTTGCCCGTCCTGCCTCCGGCTTTATCTCCCTCAACACGTCGTTTATCCACGAAAGCGCCGCGACCGCCCTGGGCCAGCCGATGGTCGTGGCCGCGAGCATGGCGGCATGGTATATCTCCTCGTCCGAGAAGCCCGCGGCCTTGCATCTCCTCGCGTTGGAGTGGACCGCGCCCTCGGAGCCGCTCCCGACCGCGATGCCGAGCTTCACTATCTGCTGGGTCTTCCGGTCGAGCCCGTCTATCCCGCCGAGCGCCGCGCCCAGGCCCTCGAAGCTCCGCCATACCTCCGGATATTTCTTTATGACGTTCTGCAGGAACTCCGGAAGCTCCTTCACATCCATCTCTTCAGCCATTGACGTCCTCCTTTCGGCTTACGGTTTACGCTTTGCAAACGCCCGTTCGAACGATTCCTTGAGATCCGCCGCCTTCCGCCTCAGGTCTCCTATCATGCTCTGCCAGACTTCGTCCCCGGCCTTATCCACTTCCTCTATCTCCCTGTCGAACGCGTCTTTTTTCTTCCGCAGGGCCATGACCTCGGCCTTCGCGATCCCGGTGGTCTGGGCCTCAAGGCTTGCGAGGCCTTTCTCAAGAGTCATCAACTGCTTCCTCAGCTTATTCATGAGATTCTCTTTCAGCGGATCTTCAGTCAACGCGCCATCCTTTCCGGGAAATGTTCAAAAGGCGTGCGGCAATGTCAAGCATACACCCAAATCCGCGTTCTGGCAATTCCCCGCCGGCGTCCGCGGTTTTGAAGCGGCTGTTTTGAACGGCTTAACCACGCCCTTTCATGCACGGAGCCGATTGCCCGGTAAGTGACATATGTCACTTACCGGGCAATCGGGGGCCGGTACAATCGGTACAATCCAGGGCGGCAGGGTTGACATATCCGGATAAGGCGGCTATAAGTGCTTAATAACGGAAGAATGCCGTTATTTTGCGGACGCTTCTCAAAAAAAATCCAAAGGCGGTTGGCATCGATGGCTGAAAGATACGGTTTTATCGTTGTTTTGTCGATTTTTTCACTGGTCGCGCTTGCCGCGGACGCACAGGCGGAAGACTGGAAGACCACTCTTTCCGCCACGTACGAGACGGGCACCTACGGCACCGGCACGCGCATAGACACGGAATACATCCCCCTTACCGTAAAGCGGTACTTCGACAACACCGGAGACCTGTCGCTCACCGTGCCGTACATCAGCCAGACGTCGAACGGGCAGGTGACGTTCATAAACGGCCTGGTCTTCAGGACGAACGGGGCGAAGAAGGCGGTCACCACCGAAAGCGGCCTCGGCGACATGATAGGCGAGGGCAGGCTGTACGTCATGGAGGAGAGCCAGACGCATCTTTTCGATCTGTCGGTGGTCGGGAGGATAAAGTTCCCCACCGCCGACAAGAGCAAGGGCCTCGGCACAGGAGCGTTTGACGAGACCGGCGGCCTTGAGCTGTCGAGGTCGATAGTGCCTGACTGGACGGGTTTTTTCGACGTGTACTACACCTTTATCGGAAGCGTGGCCGGGCTTGACCTGAAAAACACCACGGCCTTCGACTTCGGCGCCTCTTACAAGACGAGTCCGGAGACGACGGTGAGCCTTTTTTACTCCCAGAGCACGCCGATCGTAAGCGGCATCGAGGACCTCCGGGACCTCCTTGCCAACGGCGAATACAGGCTTTCAAATGCCATGAGCCTGTTCGCGGGCGTGGATATCGGGCTTTCGACGTCGAGTCCCGATATCGGCATAACGGGCGGGATAAGCTACAGGTTTTAGTCTTTCAGGGTTAATCCCCCGGCTGCCTGCGGCGGGGTGTTTCATCGCAAAAAACAGAGCATTAAAAAACCGGAAGAGAAGAAAGGAGCTGGAAAATGAAAAGAAAATTGGCGAGCGTTTTTACGGCCGTGTTTCTTGCCGCCGGAGCCTTCATCGCGGTTCACGCAGGGGCCGCGACAGGGGAGGAGACGAGGCTTGAAAAAAGCGCCACTGACATAGACTCGGACGCGGGCAAGCCCAACATGGAAAAGCCCATCGTCCAGCGGATAGAAAACCAGTTCAACGTGACGGACGCGCAGATAGCGAGCCTCCGGAAGCAAAAACTCGGCTACGGCGAGATAACGATAGTCTTCGCCCTCGCGGAGAAGCTGCCCGGCGGCATAACAAAGGCCAACATAAGCAAGATAATGGCCATGAGGAACGGACCTCCGAGGATGGGCTGGGGGCAGATAGCGAATAAGCTCGGCTTCAAGCTCGGCCCCGTCATAAGCGACGTCGAAAGGGTGAGGAGCGAAGAAAGGCATGAGATGATGGAGGAGCGCAGCGAGAGGGGGGAGAAGATGGAGATGCCCGAACGCCCTGAACGCCCCGAACGTCCTGAAAGGCCCGAAAGGCCGGAAATGCCCGAAAGGATGGGCAGGTAGGCCTTTTTTAGAGGACTTTGAAGACGGCTCTTGAAACGAAGCCCCGGATGGAACTCCGGGGCTTCCTCATTTGCGGAGAAAGCGCGGCGAGCCGGAATGATCCTCGCCGGGGCGATCGGA
>JAKAIQ010000107.1 GCA_021825035.1 Deltaproteobacteria bacterium
CCCGACCTTAGGAACTCTTCGAGCTCGCCTACGCCCTTGAACGCGCCGACGGCCTTTTTTCTGTCGAGGCAGGTGTGGACGGTCCCGAGGGCGCCCATGGAGGCGAAGTGCTCGGGTATGACGTAGTTCGCGCCCTCAAGCTCAAGGACGTCCTTGAAGGCCTTTCTGACGCCGAGGTTAGCGGCCACCCCGCCCTGGAAGGATACCGGCGTGACGAACTCCTTGCCCTTTCCGATGGTCGCCTTGAAGTTGCGCGCGACCGCGTAGCAGAGGCCAGCGACTATGTCGTAGTCAGGGGTCGCTATCTGCTGGAGGTGTATCATGTCGCTCTTGGCGAAGACGGAGCACCGCCCGGCGACCCTCGGCGGGTTCTTGCTCTTCAATGCCAATAGCCCGAACTCTTCTATGGTAAGGCCCATGCGGAAGGCCTGCTGGTCGAGGAACGACCCGGTCCCGGCGGCGCAGACCGAGTTCATCTGGAAATCCGCTATGCGGAGCCTGCCGTTGGGCTCAGGGGCGAGGAAGATGAGCTTAGCGTCCTGCCCGCCCATCTCGATGACGGTCCTCACTTCCGGATGGAAGACCTCGACGGCCTTGGCCTGAGCTATGACCTCGTTCGTGAATCCCGCGCCTATTAGCGGGGCTATGAGCTTGCCGCCCGAGCCCGTGGCGGCAACGAGCTTTATGTGCTCATGGCCGTAACGGCCGATGAGCTCGTTAAGTATGGAAAGGCAGGTTTCGAGGGGCTCTCCTTTCGTCCTGATATAGTGTTCTTCGAGGATGTTCCTGTTTTCGTCGAGCACTACGGTATTTGCGCTAACGGAGCCGATGTCAATGCCGATGTACACGTTTCTATATACCGTCAACTCACACCTCCGCGGACATTATGAATGTGGATTAATTATTGTAATGATTATTGGTTGCTATATACGAAAGGACTCCCCATGAGAGATGCCCTATTCTTTATCAGCCTGACATATAAAAACATGACAAAGGTCAATAACCTGAAAAACTAAAAAAACCGCGAAACGTAACGGTCACTATGTGCGGCGGCAACAGGCCACGATAGTCATTAATAAGACAAAAGCGATCGATCGCAACGCCATGTGCCGGACCTTTAACGGCATCCTGCCCAACATGGGGGGTGCCAGTCGGCTGGTGCCATACCGGCGGTAAGGCCGGATTGAGCATCTTAATCCATTATGGTTGGATAATTATCCACGTTTTTACATCGGATGTCAATATGAGCGGCAGGATTTTTTTAGGCTCCGGAGGCGTGCGACAGCTTTAAAAAAGGGAGGAAAGATCGATCGCTGCACTGCGGCCTCAGGTAAAGAGCTTCTTACCTCAGTGTCTTGACCGTCATGTCAACTATGAGGGCCGTAAAAAGGACGCCGAGGTACATCATCGATATCTTGAAGTTCTTCCATGCGATGTCTTTTTTCGGGTTCCTCATGAGTCTTACGTTCCAGAGGATGAAATAGGCGCCCATCGAAAGGGCCGCGGCGAAGTAAATCCAGCCGTTGTAGCCCAGTAAGAACGGCACGAACGAGGAGGCTACAAGGAGAATGGTATTTATCAGTATGTAGAGAGCTGTCTTGCTGTCGCCTATTACGCACGGCAGCATCGGCACGCCCGCTTTTTCGTATTCCTCTCTATGAAATATGGCAAAGCTCCAGAAATGCGACGGCGTCCAGAAAAACATAATAACTGCCAGAGCTATCGGCGGCATGCACAGCTCAGGCCTCACGGAAGCGCCTCCGGCAAGGACGGCGAAACTCCCGGCAAGCCCGCCTATTATGATGTTGGTCCAGCTCCTCCTCTTGAGCCATACCGTGTATATGAAGGCGTAGACGAAGGCGCCGAGCGCGAGGTGGAGCGCGACCATGTCATTAAGGGCCTTTACGGCAACGAGCAACGATAGCGCGAAGAGCGTTCCGGCGGCTATGAGCACCGTCCGCCCGCTTATCCCGGCGCCGGAAGGAAGCGGCCTTCTCTTGGTGCGCTTCATGACGGAATCTATGTCGCTATCGAAGTAATGGTTGAAGGCGCTGGCCGAGGCCGAGGCGAGCATCGTGGCGGCGATGAGGAAGGTCATCCTGTAGACCGAGAACCCGCCCGACTGTGTTGCTATGAGGCCGACTATGGCGCTAAAAGTGATGAGACTGCAGATTCTAAGCTTGAAGAGCTTGAGATACTCCCGAGCCGGGATAGCTTGCATTACGGAACCCCTCCGGTCAAGATTTTTTTGGTTAATCACTGTCCTACCGTATCGTATGACTGAAGAGCTAAAAATGACAATTAAGAGACTTTATCGCAACCGATGGTTCAATAGGTCTCGACATCGCTACTTCATTACAAATATCTTGGCTATCCGCGTTTTCGATAACCGGAGTAGATTTTTAAATTACCGTTTGACATGCAGGCCAGAGGCCTGCGGCAATAAAAAGGAGAAACTATGAAATTCCAAGTTTTATCCTTATACAACCTTTTTAGAGGAAAAGCAATATTTTAATGCGTCCAGGGAATCATGACATTTTAAAAGCGCGCCGAGAATACTACCTTGCGCTTGTCGATTCCGTCCAGTCCCCGATCGTACTCGCCTTTTCAAGCGCGGTACCTGGCCTGCCCAAAAGCGTAAGGAGCGCGTTCAGTACAAAGGTTATTCCGCCGGCTATGGCGACAAGGCCGCCAACGCCCATTATGGACATGCCGATGATCTTTCCCATGCTATTGAGATTCTGAGCCGCGCCGTAAGTCTTTCTTGCGACCCCATGCTCTCCGGCTATAAACAGTCCCACGGCAAAAAGAACTATGCCGAGGGTGTAGAGCCATGGTTGAACGGAAGCCATCTTCTTGCTCCAGAGCGCTTTCTTGAAGGCCGGGATTATTTCGTAGAAAAGCCCCATGAATGCTATTGTGACAGCCCCGATTACGCAGTGATAATGAGCAGGTATCTTCGTATTTGTGCCCCGTATAGTCAGGGCTATTATCCCGCCCAATACAAAGATGGCCATTGAAAGCATGAGCGATGAAAACGCTGGATCCTTCCAGCTCTTTCCATTCCGCAGGGCAAGGCCAAGTGTGGCGAGTATAAAAACGGCCGTTGACGGGCCGAGCCCCCACTGCATGAGAGCGGTAAAGCCCGCCTTATAGCCGGGAGAGTTGATGTCCTGCAAGATATATATGAAAGGAGCCGGCAAAATAAAAAGTATATAGATAAGGAAAAGGAGCTTGGATACGCCGGCGCTCAAGGGTTCACGCGATAGCAGCAGCCGCGCCAGGTATACCCATGCCGTTGCCATGGCTATTGTGTTCGCGAACTGAAGCATATGTCCGCCTCCCCAGAAAAAACGTTCGTAGTCCCATATCGGCTCATGCAGTGCCGAAAGGCTATAGCCTGCGATGGCAAAGCAGATGAAGGCCGCAGCAACAGCAATGCCTGCACAGGCCATGCCGAAGGTAACGGACGGCAGAGTTTTCCCAGTGAGCTTGGCTTTTATGAGAGTCCCGAAAGTATTCAGGAGATTTAGTGATATCCCAAGGGCGAAAAGAAGCACTCCGGCATAAAAGGTAGGGGCCGAAAGAAGGGGGATGTAATTAACGATTATCCCTTTGCCCATTCCGAAAAGCGCCGAGAACCCAACAAGAAACATCCCGGCGAAGGCTATGGCCAGGGAAATCCAGCCGAGCGAAGCCGACCAGAGCGTCATGCCAACGTTGCGAGTCGATGTAAGGGTCAGGAGGAAGCCCTCGAAGGCGAGGAACCATATTACTACCGCCATGTCTACGTGTCCGACAAGGGCTACGTAGATATAGTCGCGCCCGAGCGGCAGGAAGTCTTCGATGACCGGCGTCCTTGCCATTGCGACCATAAAAGCGAATATGCCGGCAAAGACGAGCGAAAAAACAGCGAGCCAGAGCCAGCCATAAAGAAGCCTATCCGTTTCATTTTCATTCCTGTATCTGTCCATAATTTTATTCCTTGTTATGAATTGAGGGAGTTTTTCAGATTATACCCCCTGACCGCCGTTTTTTAAAGAAAAATAAACCCGGCCTAATTCCCTCCCTCGACCGGGTTGGAGGGGAGGGAACAATGGGTTCAGGACTCACTTTGCCCTTCCGCGAAAGCGGACAGGCGCGCAATAAAGAACATCAGGGTGAACGGCTTGTATATTATAGATAGTCCAAAATAACCGCCGATAACATGACGGAAATCATTTATTAAACCCCCAAAGGGAATTAATATTTTTATAGGTACGCACTCCGGCGTAAATTAGGGGATACGTAGACGCAAGTGGGATGGATGGAAAATGGCGCGGGGCGATCATTGCCATAAACGCCTTAATGGGCTTGAACGTGGGGCCTCTTCCGGTATATAATGTTTTGATACCAAAAATTTTTTCGGAGGCACCGATATGTTAAGAGAAAAGGTGGAAGAAGCGCTTAACGGGATCAGGCCCGCGCTTCAGGCTGACGGCGGGGACGTGGAGATAGTCGATATCGACGAGAAGGAGGGCATCGTCAAGGTGCAGCTCCAGGGGGCATGCTCCGGGTGTCCAAGTTCTCAGATAACGCTCGCCATGGGCGTTGAAAGGGCCATAAGAGACAGGGTTCCGGAGGTAAAACAGGTTCTCTCGATCTGAAAGGCCTTTATAGTATCGTGTCGGAAACCTGAAACCGGGATATCTTTGCGCCAGGAGTCGGCGGAGGTGCGCCAAAGCCCGGCGGGTATGTGCTGTCGCATATTCAGAAAGAAGGACTATATGTCGTATTACATCACGGATGAATGCATTTCCTGCGGCGTGTGCCTTCCAAACTGCCCGGAAGGGGCTATAAGCGAAGGCAGCCCGTACATCATAGATGCCAGGCTCTGCACCGAGTGCGGCGCGTGCGCCGAGGTATGCCCGGTCGAGGCTTGCATGCCGGCTCCGGCGGCGACCAAGGCTGGATGACGCTCGGCGCGTTTTTAGAAAAATACCGTTTAAGGAGACCCTTTAATGAGTTCAGTAACAGTCTGGTTCATACGCTGCGCCATGATCTATTTTCTTATCGCTATACTTTTAGGGCTCCACATGACTGTTGCCGGCCCGGTTTATCCGGTAATGCCTATTCACGTTCATTTTAACCTTCTCGGCTGGATGTCTATGATGGTTTTCGGGGTCGGTTATCACATACTTCCACGGTTCAGCGGAAAGCCTCTCTGGAGCGAAAGGCTTTCATACGTGCAACTCTGGACGGCCAACATAGGCCTGATAGGCATGGCCGCAGGCTGGGTAGTGAAGTCATCCGGAGTCGGAACTTCGGTGCTGGTCATATTCTCGGTGGTGGAGGCGCTCTCTGTGCTCTTTTTCGTGATAAACATGATGAAGACCATAAAGATAGCCCCGGCCCCTGCGCCAAAGCCCGCCGCGGTGCCTATAAAGAAATAAGGATATATGGCCGAAACCATTACAGAAGAGACGATAATAGGCGAAGTGATGGAAAGATATCCGGGAAGCGTCGAGGTGTTCAGGAAGTACTTCGGCAAAGGGTGCTACACCTGCCCGGGCTCGAGGGTCGAGGACATTTCGTTCGGCGCGACCATGCATAACGCCGACGTTGGGACGGTTTTAAGGGAACTTAACGACCTGGCTTCCAAAAAATAAAAAAATAAAGAAGGTAGAGAAATGAGCGCAATAACGGCAAAAGTGACCAAAGATCTCGTCGTGAACGACTGCATAAAGCTCTATCCGAAGACGATAGGCGTCTTTACGCAATTCAAGATAGACTCCTGCTGCGGAGGCGCGGTATCCATAGAGGCCGCCGCCGCCCGCGACGGCGCCCCCCTTGACGAGCTCATGAGGGCCCTTAACGAGGCCGCCTCGAAGTAGGAGTACAGGAAAGCCTGACAACGCAGACAGGCCGTTTGTGAGCATCCGGTACGAACAATAGTTAGGCTCAAGAACGGTCTGGATGCTAAAAAAGGCAAGGAGTCAAACCGGAGCATACTTTTTTGTATGTGAGGATTTGACGACTAAGCCCTGACAACGCATACGGGCCATTATTGCGCATAACATAAGGAGGTAGACACTTGTCAGCCATAGCAAATATAACGGAATCCCAGGTGCTTGACGCGCTGAGAAAGGTCATGGACCCGGAGCTTGGAAAAGACCTCGTCACCCTCGGAATGATAAAAAACGTGAAGGTCGATGGCACGAAGGTGCGCTTCAGCCTCATCCTTACGACCATGGCCTGCCCGCTTAAGAAAGAGCTTGAGACGAACGCCGTAAACGCCGTTAAGGCGATACCCGGAGTAACGGACGTCGCGATAGAGACAGGGGCGCAGGTGCCGCAGGCAAAGCAGATGCCCGACAAGCAGCCGATACCGGGCGTAAAGAATACGATAGCCGTAGCCTCAGGCAAAGGCGGGGTCGGTAAATCGACCGTTTCAGTAAACCTCGCTCTGGCTCTGGCGAAGACCGGGGCCAAGGTCGGCATACTCGACACCGACATCTACGGCCCTTCTTTGCCGCTGATGATGGGCCTCCACGAGCCGATGGACGCCACCCCTCAGGAAAAGCTCATCCCCCACGAGAAGTACGGGATGAAGCTCGTATCCGTAGGCTTCATGCTCGACGAGGAGACCCCGCTTATATGGCGCGGCCCGCTCGTGATGCAGCTCATTAAGCAGTTCCTAATGAGCGTCGAGTACGGCGAGCTTGATTATCTGGTGATAGACCTTCCTCCGGGCACCGGCGACGTACAGCTTACGCTCGTCCAGACGATCCCGCTTACCGGGGCTGTCATCGTAACAACGCCGCAGGACGTGGCATTGATAGACGCGCGG
This sequence comes from Deltaproteobacteria bacterium, assembly GCA_021825035.1. GTDB lineage: Bacteria > Desulfobacterota > GWC2-55-46 > GWC2-55-46 > GWC2-55-46 > JAKAIQ01. Next base: position 6,830 of record JAKAIQ010000107.1, read on the forward strand.
CGCGCGATAAAGATGTTCCAGGAAGTAAAGGTGCCGGTACTCGGCATAATCGAGAATATGAGCTACTTCGTCTGCCCGCACTGCAACGAAAAATCCGAGATATTCAGCAAGGGCGGCGGAGAAAAGACGAGCGAGCGTTATAATGTGCCGTTCCTCGGCAAGATCCCGCTCGATATGGAGATAAGGGAAGGCGGGGACGAAGGCGTGCCGATTGTCGAGAAGTCGCCGGACTCCGAACACTCGAAGGCATTCAGGGAGATAGCCGGAGTTGTAGCGAGCAAAATTAGCGTTGTCGATTTGACGTAAGGGTTAACAGGCTGATAAAAACATCTAAACCGCCGGAAGGGAGACCTTCCGGCGGTTTCATATTGTTGGGGGGGGAACCTTTTTACTTCGACAATTTCTTATAAATCGACGTTATTTGGTTTAGTTGTAAAAGTTAATATCTTCCCTTACAGTTTTTAGAGTAGTAAGTGGCAGTCAGCCTTCCTCTTCGGTTAAGATGTTTTCGCCAGAAACCATCAAACCAGAAGGAGGAGAAGA
>JAKAIQ010000108.1 GCA_021825035.1 Deltaproteobacteria bacterium
CTTTCCGTAAGAGACGCGCTTTTTGTTGACTGGATGGTCCTTCAATGTTTCCCATGACAACTTCATCAGTTTTACGAGCTTTTCAGACCCGTTTCCTTTGGGCAAGTATTCGTCAATCGTCTTGTCCGATATATCATGCGGGGGGACGGTCTTCGTTCCTTTGACGCCATCGGCCCAGACCATGAGATGCCTGTAACTTGTGCCGGTATAAAACCTCACACCCTCGCCGGAAAGCGCCTTATCAAGACTTTTTATTATCTGATCGGCTTCCTCGGTCGATATGTGCCCGGCGCTGTAGTCGTTCATGACGCGAGCGCCGTCTTTATCTGCGAGCGTAACGAGGTTGCACCTGAAAGCGATGTCGGTCTTTCCGAGCTTTACCCCGATTGACGCCGCCTCAAGAGGCGCCCGTCCGGTATAGTATTTCCTCGGGTCATAGCCGAGGATGCTGAGATTAGCCACGTCGCTTCCCGGCGAAAAGCCCTGGGGTACTGTCGAAAAAAGTCCAAACTCCCCGGTGCCGGCTATCGAATCGAGATTGGGGGTATTGGCGAACTCGAGCGGGGTCTTTCCGTCGAGTTCGTCTATCCGATAGTCTGCCATCCCGTCGCCAATGAGAATTATATATTTCATTTATCAAGCCTCTATATATTTACAGGGTTAGCCGCTCAACAGGTCGTCCTTCGGAGCCCGCCGCAATACACGCCGTATCGAGATGTCCGGCTATAATTTCATGATCTTGAGTATCTTTTTTATGTCTGCCTGCACCTTAACAGGCTTTGGAGAAGAGTTTATCGCAGCATCCGGGTCTTTAAGCCCGTGCCCTGTAAGAGTGCATACGATAGTGTCGCCTTCATTCAATACCCCGTTTCTCTTCATCTTAATGGCCCCGGCAATGCTCGCCGCCGAGGCAGGCTCGCAAAAGATACCTTCCATGGATGACAGAACCCTGTAGGCCTCTATTATCTCGCTGTCCGAGACAGCGTCTATTATGCCGCCGCTCTCTTCCCTTGCCTTCAACGCGCCCTCCCAGCTCGCCGGATTTCCTATCTTTATGGCCGTGGCGATGGTCTGTGGATTTTCCACCGGATGTCCGAGCACGATAGGCGCAGAGCCTTCGGCCTGGAACCCCATCATCTTTGGAAGGCTTGAGATTATATCGTTTTGATAGTATTCCCTATACCCTTTCCAGTAAGCCGTGATATTGCCGGCGTTGCCGACAGGAAGAAAATGATATGTCGGGGCATGGCCCAGATGCTCGCAGACTTCAAAAGCCCCGGTCTTTTGCCCTTCAATCCTGAAGGGATTGATGGAATTGACCATCTTAACGGGGTAGTTCGCGGTAATCTCTTTTACAATGCTCAAGGCTTCATCGAAATTACCCTTTATCTGCATCACCATCGCCCCGTGCATCATGGCCTGAGACAGCTTGCCGAGGGCTATCGAACCGTCAGGCACAAGCACATAGGCTTTCATGCCGGCGGCGGCGGCATAGGCTGACGCGGATGCCGACGTATTACCCGTAGAAGCGCAGATAACGGCCCGTGCGCCTTCCTCGCGCGCCTTTGACACGGCCATGGTCATCCCTCGGTCTTTGAACGAACCGGTCGGATTGAGGCCTTCGAACTTGAGAAGCACCCTCACATTCCCGAATATGGACTTCAAATTGACGGCCTCGATTAACGGGGTATTGCCCTCTTTGAGCGTCGTGACCGCATCATCCTTGATCTCCGGAAGGAAATCCCGGAATTCCCTGATGACGCCGTCCCAAAGTCCTTTCCTAGTTAGCTGCATCGAGGTTCTCCTCTATTCTTATATATACGACCTTATCGAGTATTATGTCGAGTTTTTCTATCTCGGCTATGGCGCTCCTGAGCTCTCTTTCGACGGCATTGTGAGTGACGATCACAAGAGGCACGGCGCCGCCGATTTTTCTATCCTTCTGTATGACGGATGAGATGCTTATGTTATGGGCGCCAAGCACACCCGATATTTTCGAGAGCGCTCCTGGCTTGTCTATCGCGAGAAACCTCAAATAATAAGGTATTTCAAGAGAATTTATATCCTTTATATTTATGTCCCTTACGGAATCCTCGGTACAAGAAAGAGGAGGTATCCTGCCCGCCGTCTTCTGCTTAAGGTTCCTGCAAATGTCAACAAGGTCAGCTACAACGGCGCTCGCCGTAGGCATCATCCCTGCGCCAAGCCCGTAGAACATGACGGAACCGACGGCATTGCCGCGAAGGTGTATGGCGTTGTATACCCCGTCAACAGTCGCAAGAGGATGCGTTGCCGGCACCATCGTTGGATGTATCCTGGCCTCGACCGTTCCATCTACGGCTTTTGCTATCGCAAGGAGCTTTATCCTGTAACCGAACTCCCTTGCAAACTTTATATCAAGCTGGCTTATCCTCGTTATGCCTTCCGTATAGATATCTTGCAGGCGAATGTATGTGCCATATGCAAGATTTATCAGTATCGCGAGCTTGTGGGCCGTATCCGTTCCTTCAACGTCATAGGAGGGGTCGGCCTCGGCATATCCCTTTTCCTGCGCCCTCCTCAGCACGTCCTCGAACTTGCCGCCTTCGTTCGTCATCTTGCTCAAGATATAGTTGGAGGTGCCGTTTATGATGCCGTATATCGAATCGATCCTGTTGGCGACAAGACCTTCCCTCAACGCCTTTATGATCGGAATGCCCCCGCCGACGCTCGCCTCAAAGCCGACATCAAGCCCGGCTTTCCTCGCCTTCTCAAATATATCTTTCCCGTACATCGAGAGAAGGGCCTTGTTTGCGGTCACGACGTGCTTCCCTGCTGAAAGGGACTCCATTATGAAATCCCTTGCAGCCCCGGTCCCACCCACGAGTTCAATGACAATGGATATATCGGGGTCTCTTATGACCTCCCGCGCATCGCCGGTAAGAACTCCCTCATCGAGATTTATGCCGCGATCCCTGGTAAGGTCCTTGTCCGCGATCCGTTTTATTACAAGTTCGGCGCCAAGCCTGTCTTTTATTATACCAGCGTTTTCCTTTATCACCCTGACAACGCCGGTGCCGACCGTTCCGAACCCTATAAGGCCAACGTTTACTTTATCCATATTATTTTAGATGATCTGTCTCCGCCGGCTTTCCGCATCATCCCTGCCTATAGATTCGCCTTCTCGCCTGATTCAAGGGCCTTTTTTATGCACTTGGCGGCCTGCCTTATGCGGTGCTCGTTTTCAACAAGGGCGATTCGAACGTAGTCGTCCCCATATTCGCCGAATCCTATGCCGGGGGAAACGGCAACCTTTGCACGCTCCAGCAGGAACTTGGAGAACTCGAGGGACTTCATGTGTCTCAGGTGTTCAGGGATTCGCGCCCATACAAACATGGTGGCCCTTGGTTTCTGAATATCCCAGCCGGCCTTGGAAAAGCTTTCCACGAGCGCGTTTCTCCTCGATTCATACAGATCGCATACCTCTTTCACGCAGTCCTGGGGGCCGTTAAGGGCGATTATGCCGGATATCTGGATAGGCTGAAACATGCCATAATCGAGATAGCTCTTGATCCTTGTCAGCGCGGCTATCATCTTCCTGTTTCCAACCGCAAACCCTACTCTCCATCCAGGCATGTTGTAACTTTTCGAAAGGGTAAAAAACTCCACACCCACGTCCTTTGCGCCAGGCACTTCCATGAAGCTCGGCGCCCTGTAGCCGTCAAAGACTATATCGGCATAAGCTATGTCATGGATGACCATCAGATCGTTCTCTTTCGCGAAGTCCACAACCTTTACGAAAAACTCCCTGTCAACGCATTCCGTAGTCGGGTTGTGCGGGAAATTCAACACCAGCAGTTTAGGTTTAGGCCATGTCTGCTTCACGGCCTTCTGAAGCTCATCGAAGAAATCAAGGCCTGGAAGAAGCGGTATGCTCCTTACGTCGCCGCCTGCTATGATAATGGAATAAGTGTGTATCGGATAAGTCGGATTCGGCACGAAAACCACGTCTCCGGGACCAATAATCGCGAGAGCGAGATGGGCTATGCCTTCTTTCGACCCTATCGTCGCAACCGCCTCGGTCTCCGGATCGATATCCACGTTATACCGCCTTTTGTACCAGTCCGCTATGGCAAGCCTGAGCTTGTATATGCCTCTTGAAGCGGAATAACGGTGATTCCGGGGGTTCCGTGCGGACTCGATGAGCTTGTCCACTATGTGCCTGGGCGTCGGTTGATCCGGATTGCCCATCCCGAAGTCTATTATATCCTCGCCGCGCCTTCTCGCCGCGACCTTCAGGTCGGTCACAATGTTGAATACATACGGCGGGAGCCGTTTTATCCGATGAAATTCCTCGTTTGACATCGTTACCTTCTCTGTTAACTTATTTCCGGTCTTTGATCAACTTATCCGCGTTGTAGGAGCTTCTGACAAACGGTCCCGAATATACGTATTTTATTCCCAACTCTTTCCCGTACGCCTCATATTCAAGGAACACCTCCGGATCTACATATTCCCTCACTTCCAGATTGTTTCTTGTCGGGCGAAGGTACTGGCCGATCGTGACGGCATCGCACCCTGCATCAAAAAGGTCTCTTAAAACAGCTTTTACCTCGTCTTTCGTCTCGCCGAGGCCGGCCATTATGCCCGATTTCGCCAGAATTCCCGCGGACTTGGCCATTTTCAATACTCCAAGAGACCTCCTGTAATCCGCCTGAGGCCTTACCATGGAATAAAGAGACGGAACCGTCTCGAGATTATGGTTAAAGATATCCGGGTGAGCGTCAAAAACCGTCTTTAAAGAGCGTTCGTCGCCATTGAAATCCGGCGTCAGCACCTCCACCAAAATGCCCGAAATCGTATCCCTTATCGCCTTTATTGTCAAGGCAAATTGGCCGGCTCCATTGTCCTCAAGGTCGTCACGCGTGACAGAGGTTATGACCACGTGTCTCAAGCCCAGCTCTTTTGCCGTAACCGCGATATTAGCCGGTTCATCTGGGTCTACTCTAAGCGGTCGCAGGCCTTTATCAATGGAACAAAATCCGCAGGTCCTCGTGCAGACGTCGCCAAGGATCATGAATGTCGCGGTCGGCTTTGAAAAACACTCCCCGATATTGGGGCATCTTGCCGATTCGCAGACCGTGTGAAGGTTTCTTTTTCTCAAAACCTCCTTCATGGCGCGTAATGCGCTGGGAGGACCAAGCGATTTTTTTGCCCAAGAAGGGAGTCTGCCCATCATTACTGAACCTTATCGCTGCAAAAACACCTTAAAAGATAACATTTCATCGCTTAATTTACAATATTCTGCGTCTAAAGGGATTCTTTCAAAGTCATCAAAAATTCCGGGTTTTACGACGCCAAGTTGATGCCGGCCTTTTTCGGCCGTTTCATTAAGAACATCTCCCGTTTCCATGTAATGCCGGCGGCCTAATGGCAATGAGCGGCGTAATAAGTTTTGATGATGCGGCGGGCTTGGTGTGGGCCTCAAACATTATTGAAAGGACACATCCCCGTGGTTCCCTGTCACGCTTGAAAAGGTGGCCGAATGCCTACTTTTTGGCGGTCTCGACCTTAATCCTCTCGCGGCGCTCCCTGTCCTTTTTTTCCGAGCAAGGACGGCACGCATATCTTTTCTCATGTCTTACGGTAAGCCTGTCGTAGTCCTTGTCGATGGCAACCCTCAACACGTAATCGGTCTCAAGCCCGCAAAAATCACACCTTAACATATTCCTCTCCTTCCTTCCTGTATATGGCCTTTGGTACGGCTCCACCCTTTTTAAGCGTCTCTACAGGCGTCGAAAGATCATCAACAGAGATGACAAGGTCGCAGTAAGCGGACAACACCTTCGGAGCCGGAAGAAGCCTGAATGAAAGACCGGCCTCTTTAAGAACGTTTTCGGCTTTCAAAGCCTTATGAGTGGAACCGAAAGCCAGGATGTACAGCATCTATTAAAATTATCAAATTTCACCACCCAGGACAAGCATGTAGCCTCGACAGGCTAAAATGCCTGCCAGCCCGGACGGGCGCGGTGTGCGGAATATGGATGTCAACGAACCACCCTGCGGCAAGCCGCGGGGGTATCAAAAACTTCCAAAAGGAAGTCGCGCCGCAACCGGCAAAGAATTGCGACCAAAAAGATTAAACTAAACCCTGGCCGGTTTCCCGTAGAACGGGAACCTTGCGCAAAGCTCCTTAACCTCCGACTTGACGGATTCTAGGACGGCCTCGTCGTTCCTGTTCTTCAATGCCCTGTCGATAAGGGCGGCGATCCTCTTCATTTCGTCATCCTTCATGCCCTTTGTCGTAACCGCCGGCACGCCTATCCTGATGCCGCTTGTTACGAACGGGCTACGCGTATCGAATGGAATGGTGTTCTTGTTTACCGTAATCCCGGCTCTTACGAGCGCCTCCTCGGCCTCTTTGCCTGTTATATCCTTTTTTGTAAGGTCTACGAGCATAAGATGATTGTCGGTGCCGCCGGAGACAAGGTCATAGCCTCTGTTCATGAGCTCGATAGACAGGACCCCGGCATTCGCTACAATCTGTTTCTGATACTCCTTGAATGAAGGCTCAAGCGCTTCCTTGAAGGCGACGGCTTTTGCCGCTATGACGTGCATGAGCGGGCCGCCCTGAATTCCCGGAAATATCTCCTTGTCGATAGCCTTGGCGAACTCTTCGCGGCACATGATCATGCCGCTCCTCGGCCCGCGGAGCGTCTTGTGCGTAGTCGTGGTTACGAACTCCGACACGGGGATTGGACTCGGATGAAGGCCGGCGACAACAAGCCCTGCTATATGGGCGATATCGACCATGAGTTTGGCTCCTGCCTCGTCCGCAATGTCCCTGAACGCCTTGAAGTCTATAATCCTTGGATACGCGCTCGCCCCGACGACTATAAGCCTTGGGCGGTGCATAAGAGCCAGATCTCTCACCCGATCCATGTCGATGCGGTGGTTGTCCTTTCTGACTCCATAAAAGACTATATTATAAAGCTGTCCGGAAAAATTAACCGGGCTTCCATGCGTAAGGTGGCCCCCGTGGGAAAGGTCCATACCCATGACCGTGTCTCCCGGCTTAATAGCAGCCATGTATACAGCCATGTTCGCCTGAGAGCCTGAGTGCGGCTGGACGTTAACGTGGTCGCATCCGAAGAGTTTTTTTGCCCTTTCTATGGCAAGCCTTTCGACGATATCGACGTATTCGCAGCCGCCGTAGTAGCGCCTGCCGGGATACCCTTCGGCGTACTTGTTCGTCATAACGCTGCCGGCGGCTTCAAGGACAGATTCACTTACGAGGTTTTCAGAGGCTATGAGTTCCAGCTTGTATTCCTGC
>JAKAIQ010000109.1 GCA_021825035.1 Deltaproteobacteria bacterium
TTATCGCTTCGGCCATATTTTTTGCGGTTAAAAAGTTTGAAGGCATCAGCGGAAAGCACGAGATGATGAGTCACAGCGGTGCCGGAGAGGATTCAAGAATCGAGCTAAAGATACCCGGGCGGATGAAGGTCGTTCACAAGGCGGTCATGCGGTCACACCTCGATTCCATAGGCAGCATAGTTGAAGCCATTGCCTCTGGCGAACTCAAGAAGGCGGCAACCGTAGCAAGGAAAGACCTCGGCTTGACTCCTGATGAGGAGAAGATGTGCGATACCTTCGGAGGTGGAAATATGGAGTATCTTGCCATGGGCAAAGCCATGCATGCGAACGCGGACAGGCTCGCGGACGACGCCTCGAAGGGCCTTAAGACGGCGGCCCTTTATGACATTGCCGGGCTTATAAAAAGCTGCAACGCCTGCCATGAGAAGTTCAGACACTGATTTGAGCAGCATGCATCGGTTCGCGTAACCGAACAGCCAAAAAATGCAGGCCTGGAACTAACGGCGCTTTTCCGCCGTAAGGAGGATTTTTTAATCTTGGTAATGGCTAAGGCACCTCTGATTTATTAACCGGCCTGAGATGAATGGCGCCTGTAGCGCAGCCGGCTTTAGCTGAAGACACGGAAGCAAATTGCTTTTAAAGCATGCACAGAAACCCTGGGCTTCAGCCCGGGGTAGTTCACTTTTGCCCTTGCCTTTTGCCGCCTCATAAGGCCCCTCGAAGCAGGTAATTTTCTTAATCAAAAGATGGGCAGTACGAAGACGGTCTCTCACCGTGGAAAACCGTCCCTCTTGACACATTTGTGCTCTCTGGTAGCCTTTATCAAAAAGACTCTTTTGTTTATCTGAGGTTATCATCAGGAGTTTCACAGTGGCGGAACCTTTTAAATTTTATGAATGCCTGGCTCTTACGAGGCTTATGGGAAGGAAGGCCTCGGACATTATCGAGTTTCTCGAGATAATCGGACAGATAAGCCCTGAAAGCATATTTCACCACATGCACCAGTACTTCCTCAGACGCCACGTCATCGCTCCTGAATTCTCGAACGATTTCGCGGTATGGATAGCGGACTCGCTGGGCGAACGAAGTCTTGCCGAAGGGGTAGCGAACCTCAATCCTTACGAATTTACAAACATAGAGGACGCAAGAAAGGAACTCATCCGGATAATCTCCGAGCATCTTAAAATTTATCCTCCTCCCAGACCCGCGGCGCCGGGCAAGGAGTTCTTCTTTACCGAGGGCGTCAGTTTTTTAATACCTACCGGACTCGAGGCTAAAGACCTCGATGAATTCGCCCGGCGGATAAAGGAAGTCGACGGCACGAGCATTTACTTCCATTTTTATGAGGCGCGGCTCAGGCTCGGCAAGAAAGAGGACGACTTCAGCAGATTTTTTGAAGGCCTCGGCCGTACCGATCTTGCCGACAAAATCAAGGCCATGGACCCGTATATGTACTCGACCGAGGTGCTTAGAAATAAGATAAGCGGCCTTGTGGAGGGCCTTGCATGAACCTGAAGGATTACGCCGGCATTTCCGAGCAGAGCGACATAAGGGCCATAGAGGCCATGGCGGCGAAGCTCGCGGGCCGGACCATCCTGCACGTGAATTCCACCGCCGTTGGCGGCGGCGTGGCCGAGCTTCTCTCGAGGATGGTGCCGCTCATGAACGGGCTGGGCCTGAACGCCAGATGGGAGGTCATTAGAGGGACAAAGGCTTTTTTCGAGGTCACGAAAGGCCTCCATAACGCCTTGCAGGGCAAGGGAAAACAGATTACAAAGAGGATGTGGGATATTTACGAATCGGTAAACGGAAGGAACATGGACAGGATGAACCTGGACGCGGACTATGTCATCATCCATGACCCTCAGCCGGCGCTCCTTGTCGGGAAGAAAAAAAGCGGTAACTGGATATGGAGATGCCACATAGACATATCGGCCCCGGACAGGGTCGTCTGGCATTTTCTCAAGGGCCATATCGAAAAATACGACGCCGCCATATTCTCGGTATCGAGCTTTGCGCAGTCTGTAAGCATCCCTCAGTACATGATGCATCCTTCCATAGACCCCTTAAGCGATAAGAACGTGGAGCTTTCGGAAACAGAGATAGCCGAGGTCTTCAACCGTTTCAATATACCGATGGACAAGCCGATACTGCTGCAGGTCTCGCGCTTTGACCCTTTTAAAGACCCGCTCGGCGTAATAGACGCGTACAGGCTGGTCAAAAAGTATCACAACTGCAGGCTTGTCCTCGCCGGGGGCGCCGCATCCGACGACCCGGAGGGAGCGCGCGTGCTGAAAGACGTTCTGGAGAAGGCCGGGAACGACCCGGATATCCACGTGCTTCTCCTGCCGCCCTTTTCCGACAAGGAGATAAACGCTCTTCAAAGGGGCGCCGCCATTGTGCTTCAGAAATCAGTAAGGGAAGGCTTCGGGCTCGTGGTGGCTGAATCCCTCTGGAAGGGCAAGCCCGTCATCGGCGGGAACGTCGGCGGCATACCGCTCCAGGTCATCGAAGGGGTCACGGGCTTTCTCGTCAATTCCAACGAGGGGACGGCTTACAGGATACGTCAGCTCCTTGTAAACCCGGAGATGGCCAGAAAGATGGGCGCGGCCGGAAGGGAACACGTAAGGATGAACTTCCTTATCACAAAAGACATAAAGAGCTACCTCGCCCTTTGCCTTGCCATGGAAAAAAAGGGCGAGAGCGTCATATATCTCTGAGTACTCATGAAAGATTAGGCCATGGGCTCGCATCCGGATAAATATCTTTCAAGGCATCTTGCGCATGGAAAGCGCAAATTCGCAGTATGGGCGCCTTTTAAGGATACGGTCGAACTTGTCAAAACGGAGAAGGGCCGTAAAGCGTTTTACCCCATGGCAGAAGACGATCGCGGATACTGGAGGACAGCCCTCGATGACGCGGGCCATGGCGCGCGTTACCGTTACCGTCTCGACGGCGTCGAAAGGGCCGACCCGGCGTCACACTTCCAGCCCGACGGCGTCTTCGGCCCGTCGGAGGCTGTCGACCACGGCTCGTTCAACTGGACTGACGGCAACTGGAAGGGGCTGGCCTTGCCGGAGATGGTCATTTATGAGATACATACCGGGACATTCACGCCCGAAGGGACTTTTAGGTCGATAATCCCACGTCTCGAAGAGCTCGCGGACATGGGAATAAACGCGATCGAGCTTATGCCCGTCGCGCAGTTCCCGGGCGACAGGAACTGGGGTTACGACGGGGTATTCCCCTTTTCGGTGCAGAACACCTACGGGGGGCCGGAGGGGCTTAAGACGCTCGTTAATGAGTGCCACGGAAAGGGCATCGCCGTAATACTCGACGTCGTCTACAATCATTTCGGCCCTGAAGGGAACTTTATCGAGGATTTCGGCCCTTATCTTACGGACAGGCACAGGACCCCATGGGGGAATGCCTTAAACTTCGATGGCCCCCATAGCGACGAGGTAAGGGACTTCTTTATTGAAAACTCTATACACTGGTCTAAGAACTACCATATAGACGCCCTGAGACTTGACGCCGTGCACGGCATCTTCGATTTCAGCGCCCGCCCTTTTTTAAAGGAGCTAAAAGAAAGGACGGAGGCTTATTCGAGGGAAAGCGGAAAAAGGTTTTTCCTTATCGCGGAAAGCGACCTTAACGACCCGGCCCTTCTGAGGGATGGCCCCTGCGGATACGGGATGGACGCCGGGTGGTGCGAGGACTTCCATCATTCCCTTCATGCCCTTTTGACCGGTGAAAGGAACGGCTATTACGCCGACTTCGGTAGCGCGGCTCATTTCGTAAAGTCCCTGGAAGAGGGTTTTGTCTACTCGGGCCAGTACTCGGCTTACAGAAAAAAAAGGTTCGGGGCCCCGTCAACTGATATACCGAAAAGCCGATTCATAGTCTTCTCACAGAACCACGACCAGGCGGGCAACCGCATGTCCGGCGAAAGGCTCGGCGGTCTCGTGCCGTTCGAGGCATTGAAGCTTGCCGCGGGCGCCGTCCTTCTTTCACCCTTCGTGCCGCTCCTCTTCATGGGCGAGGAATACGGGGAAAGGTCGCCGTTCCTGTACTTTACAAGCCATTCCGGCGAAGCCCTTGTCGAGGCCGTTAGAACGGGCCGGAAAAGAGAGCTTCACGATTCCGGCTGGCAGGGGGACCCGCCAGACCCTCAAAGCGAAGAGACATACATTAAATCGAAAATAACGTGGGAGCTCAGATATTCAGGGAAGCATGCGGCTCTCTTGAGGTTCTACAAAATACTTATAGGATTGCGGAAGAACGACCCGGCCCTTATGGAATCGGGGGGCGCGATAAAAACCGGATATATCGAGAAAGAGAAGGTCGTGTTCATGGAACGCGGAGAAGCCGCCTTTATTATCCTGGACTTTGGCAGGAGGCCCCGGACAATAAGGGCTGAGTTTCCGCCGGGCGAATGGACAAAAGCCCTCGATTCGGCTGAAACACGATGGCAGGGGCCGGGGTCAGGCCTCCCGGAGCTTGCATCATCATCGGTCGAACTGCGTCTTTCTGGCCTAAGCGTCGCCCTGTACGAGAAAAGGACTATCATTGGATAAATTCATCTGCATCCACGGCCATTTTTATCAACCTCCGAGAGAAAACCCCTGGCTTGAGGAAATAGAGCTCCAGGATTCGGCGTACCCCTATCACGACTGGAACGAGAGGACTACGGCGGAGTGCTACGCGCCGAACGCGGCGGCCCGCATCCTCGACGCGGGGTTCAAGATAACCGACCTCATAAACAATTATTCGTACATGAGCTTCAATTTCGGCCCCACCCTTCTTTCGTCCCTCGAAAGGAAAAACCCCGAGGTCTACAACCTTATAATCGAGGCGGACAAAAAGAGCATGGAGCGGTTCTCCGGCCACGGCTCGGCCATGGCGATGGCCTATAATCACATGATAATGCCCCTCGCCAATAAAAGGGACAGATACACCCAGGTCATATGGGGGATAAGGGATTTTGAAAAAAGGTTCGGAAGGCAGCCTGTCGGCATGTGGCTTCCCGAGACGGCCGTTGATACCGAATGCCTTGAGATACTGTCGGAGAAGGGGGTAAGGTTCACGGTTCTCTCGCCGCATCAGGCCAGGAGGATAAAGGAGGCAAAGGACGCGCCGTGGAAAGACATTGCCGGGAACGGGCTTGATACGTCGATGGCGTACATGTGCGACCTTCCGTCCGGAAGAAGCATAAGCCTTTTTTTCTATGACGGCGGCATATCCCGCGAGGTGGGATTCGGCAGCCTTCTTGATAACGGGGAGAACTTCGCGAAAAGGCTCGTTTCGGCATTAAGCGGCCCCGGCATCGTTGCCGTTGCCACGGACGGCGAGACGTACGGGCATCATCACGTCCATGGCGACATGGCGCTTTCTTTCTGCATCAATTACCTGGAATCCGGCAAGGACGCAAGGCTCACGAACTTAGGCGAATACCTCGAAAAACATCCTCCCTCCCATTTTGCGGAGCCTTTTGACAATTCCTCCTGGAGCTGCCTGCACGGGGTGGAGAGATGGAAAAACGGCTGCGGCTGCAGTACCGGTGCGCACGGCGGATGGAGCCAGGCGTGGAGGGCCCCTTTGAGGGAGGCGATGGACTGGTTGAGGGACAGCCTTATACCTCTGTACGAGAAGGAATGCGCGCAGTATCTGTTAGACCCCTGGGCCGCGCGCGACGATTACATAGACGTCATACTGGACAGGTCTGACGGCAACGTCGATAGGTTCCTTAGCGGCCATGCGTCCAGGGACCTTTCCCCCGCCGAGAAGACAACCGCACTCAAGCTCCTTGAGATGCAGAGGAACGCCATGCTCATGTACACGAGCTGCGGATGGTTTTTCGACGAAATCTCGGGGATAGAGGCCGTCCAGGTCATGCGGTACGCGGCCAGGGCCATGCAACTCGCCGGGGAGGTGGCGGGAGTGTCCCTCGAAGCGGATTATCTCAGACTGCTCGAAAAGGCGCCAAGCAACGTATTCGAAAACGGAAGAAAGGTCTACGAGATGTTCGTCCTTCCGTCGAAGCTCGACCTTTCACGGGTAGTGGTCCATTATGCCGTCGCCTCGCTCATACTGGGGCACAAGAATGAATCCGACGTATTCTGCTACAGGGTAAGCTCGAGCTCCTATGAAAAGGCCGTTTCTTCTGAAGAACTGAAGATGGCTTTCGGGAAGGCCGCGGTATTTTCCGGCGTTACCCGTGAAGGGATCGAACTCGATTTCGCCGTGCTGCGTTCGGGAACGCACGACATGCGCTGCGGGATAGGCCCGCCCATGGAACAGGAGAAAAGGGAAGAGGCCAAAAAAGAGCTTTTCTCGGCCGTGGAAAAGTCGTCCGCCGAAGAGGCCTCGGCGACACTTGAAAGGCACTTCAGCCAGCGCATCTACACCATTCAGCACATATTCAGGGACGAGCAGAGGAATATAGTCGACAAGATGCTGCTCTCCGCGTACCGGGATATGGATGAGGCCTTTTCCGGCATATACGAGAAATACCGCGACATCGTCCACTTTTTAAATGAGCTGGGCATACCGCTCCCAAGGCCGCTCGCGGCCTCATCGGAGTACGTTTTAAATTACAGGATGGAAAGACTTTTCGCGGGCAAACCGGACTTGAAAAAACTTGAGGGGATCGTCAGGACCGTCCAGGGGCTCAATGCCGGCATATATCCCGATGTCGCTCTTAAATTGAGCTTGTGGATAAACGCGGCGATGGACGACGTAGGAAAAAATCCCGGCGATGTCGCGCGGATCGGGCTCCTGAGGGATTGTCTCATGCTCTTAAGCCCGTGGCGGACGAATCTGAACCTCTGGAAGGCGCAGAACAGATACTTCTTCATGGGCAAAAGCGGGATAAAAGACCTTTACGGCGCCAAATGGCTTGAAGTCTTCCGTGACCTCGGCAATTACCTTCAAGTGCGAATCCCGGGATGAGACCCTCGACGACATACAGGCTTCAGTTCAACCGCCTCTACACATTTAACGACGCGGCGGCAATCGTGGACTACCTTAAAGCGCTTTGCGTCTCCACGATCTACGCCTCCCCCATCTTCAAGGCAAGAAAAGAAAGCCTTCATGGGTATGACATCGTGGATCATAATGTCCTCAACCCGGCCCTCGGCGGGGAAAAGGACTTCCATGAGCTTCTTTTAAAGGTACGGGACATGAAGATGGGCTGGATCCAGGATATCGTTCCCAACCATATGGCCTATGACGGCGATAATACCCTTCTGATGGACATATTCGAGAAGGGCCGGAGTTCGAGGAATACCGG
>JAKAIQ010000110.1 GCA_021825035.1 Deltaproteobacteria bacterium
CGATGCTACACGGTAAAGGAAATGCGATGCTTGCATTCCTCCTCGGAGGAACGATCGGAGCCGGTCTGGCATTTCTGTATGCTCCATATACCGGCGATGAGACTAGAAAAAAGATCAGGGACGGCGTGGAAGACGCGGGAGAGTGGACAAAGGACACTTTCCATGGAGCGAAGAACCGGGTGGGGGATACGGCGGGAATGGTCAAACAGCTTATAACGGACAGGGCTGATGACTTCAAGGCTGCGGTGGAAGCCGGCAAAGAGGCTTTCTACAGGGGAAAAGAGAGACTGCGTGGGGAGACAGCCTGAGGGATGCTCGACGCATAAGCTGGCGAATCGTGCGGCTTGAAAAGCCGCACGATTGCGTTACGGCTTCGGCATTGTGCCGGACAGGGCGTCTCGGCGGTTGCGTTGTCACAAGGGAGGAGAGGGGGTATTGATGGCGGAAGTAGCAAAGCTTACGCTAAGCGTGATGACCGCTGATGTCGGAGGCTTCGTCGGACACGTGAGCAGCCATCCCGAAGTGTTGGATACGGCAAAAGAAAGGCTTTATCATGCGCGGGAAAAGGGGGCGATAGTCGATTATCACATACTGAGGTGCGGCGACGATCTCGAGCTTGTGATGGCTCACCGGAAGGGTTGCGACAATATCGAGATCCACGAACTCGCGTGGAACGTGTTCATGGCGTGCAGGGAGGTTGCAAAGGAGCTGAAGCTCCATGAACCCGGACAATGCTTCGACGGCCAGGATTTCAAGGGAACTCTTAAGAACGCCGGGCCGGGAGTGGCGGAGATCGAGTTTGTCGAACGTGAGAGCGAGCCGGTCGTCATATTGATGGCCAACAAGGCAGCGTCTGGCGTCTGGAACATGCCTTTGTACAGGATATTCGCGGATCCATTCAATACCCCGGGCCTTTTTACCAGTCCGTCCATGCTTGGAGGTTTCTCCCTTAAGGTTCGTGACGTAGATAACGGCGGGGAGCTTATGGTGTCGCTGCCGCAGGACATATATCATCTTCTTGCTCTTGTAAATTCAGTCCATAGATTCGCAATATTATGCGAGGCATACAGAAATTCGGACGGCGAGATAGCCGCGGTTATTTCGTCCGCCATGGTGCATCGTGAGGGTGACAAAGCCGGCCTGAGGAGCGAGCCGGCGGCTATCTTCAGATGCCATGGCGGCCTGCCTGCCGTGGGCGAAGTCATGGAGCCGTTTGCATTCCCTCATCTGGTGCAGGGGTGCATGATGGGGGCGCACATGGGGCCTCTTATGCCGGTTCCGTTCTATGAGGCCAATCCGTCAAGGTTCGATGGCCCGGCAAGGGTCATAGGCGCCGGGTTTCAGATCACTAACGGGCGCCTTGTCGGCCCGCATGACATGTTCGACGATCCGGGGTTTGACGCGGCGCGAAGCAAGGCAAATTCCGTCACGGATTATATGAGAAGGCATGGCCCTTTTCAGCCCGGCCGTGCAGTCCAATCCGATGCCGCGTTATCGGGCGCGCTGGAGAAGTTTAGAGAGAGATTTAAGAAAAGCAGCTGATCGTCAAGGCCTGTTTTTTCAAAATGCGCTCCCGTCCATCCCAAAGGTTCCCAATATCCAAGAGGAGAGTTTGAATGAAGATCAAGAGGATCAGAGGGTCGAAGATGGTCAGGAAGAAAGGCATCGATAACGAGACTGACCCGTACATCCCGAAAAAGGGGCTTGGGTCGGCAGGCATATCGGTCTGCAAGGCGTGTAAATCCGTATATCATGAAAAAAGGTGGATACATTCTACGGAGGTCCCTCAATCGGTTGTCGCCCAAAGAGAAAAAAAGATTGTGCTATGCCCTGCGTGCCAGAAGATAAGGGATAAGTTCGCTGAAGGTTACGTCATTATACAGGGGGATTTCCCGAAGGGCCACAAGGAAGAGATAATAAACCTTGTCAGAAACAAGGAAGAACATGCCATGCACTTCAACCCCCTCGACCGCATAATAGAGATAAGGGAAAAGGCAGGAGGGATGGAGGTCACAACCACAACCGAAAACCTCGCACAGAGGATCGGCCAGATACTTGAAAAAAGCTATGACGGAGAGGTTGAATACAAATGGAGCGATGACGTCAAGCTTGCCAGGGTCGTCTGGAAAAGGTGATCCTTAGAGGAACCTATGAAGGAGGCCCTGCTATACAGTAAGGCCGAGGAAGGGGCTGTAAACTGCCATCTCTGCGAGTTCCATTGCCACATACATGAGGGCAAGACAGGCGTCTGCGGCGTTAGAGAGAACATAGGCGGCGTTCTCTATACGATGGTCTATGGAAAGCTCATCGCCAGCCACGTGGATGCCATCGAAAAAAAGCCGCTTTTTCATTTTCTTCCCGGGTCGGCGTCGTACTCTATAGCTACGGCCGGATGCAACTTCAGGTGCCTGCATTGCCAGAACTTCGAGATTTCCCAGATGCCGAGGGAACGGAATAGGATAGAGGGCGAGGAGACAGGCCCCGCTACTGTCGTGGCCCGAGCCCTTGAATCCGGGGCAACGAGCATTTCTTACACATATACCGAACCGACGATATTCTTCGAGTTCGCCCGTGATACCGGCGTATTGGCGAAGGCGAAGGGCCTTAAGAACGTGTTTGTCACCAACGGCTACATGACGGACGAATGCCTCGATGGGCTTAATGGAATACTTGACGCGGCGAACGTCGATATAAAGGCCTTTACCGAAAGCTTTTACAGGAAGGTCTGCGGGGCGAGGCTCGCCCCGGTACTTGAAAGCGTCGAGTATATGAGGAGGCTCGGCATATGGGTGGAGATAACAACCCTCGTGATCCCGACGATGAACGATTCGGAGGAGGAACTCCGCGGCATAGCGAGGTGGATAGCCAAGACCGATAGCTCCATGCCATGGCATGTAAGCGCCTTCCGTCCGGCGTACAGGCTCATGAACGTCCCTTCGACGCAGGCGTCCACGCTCGCGCGCGCCATGGAAATAGGCATTGAAGAGGGCCTGCGGTACGTCTATACGGGCAATATTCCGGGCATTCCCGGAGAATCGACCTTCTGCTATAATTGCAAAGAACTTTTGATCGAGAGATTCGGTTTTACCGTAAGTAAGAACATCGTAACCGGCGAAGGCAAATGTCCACGGTGCGGCTCTCTCATTGCCGGAGTGGAGCTTTGGCCTCGGCGGAAAAACCCGGAGAGGAGGGCCGTAGAATGCTCGCAGAATTCAGCATAACGCCGGTGGGCGGCGGCGAAAGCATAGGCGACGCCATAGCAAGCGTCATCAGGGTCGTGGATGAGAGCGGCATGCCTTACAGGGCCAACGCTATGGGGACTATCATAGAGGGGAGCTGGGACGACATAATGGGGCTCATAAAAAGATGCCAGGAGGAAGTCGTAAAAAAGGCCCCGCGCGTCGTGACTAACATACAGATAGATTTGAGGCCGGGCAAACCACTCGACCGCCTGACCGAGAAACTCAAGAGCGTGGAGAAAAGGCTTGGCAAAAAGATAAAGACTTGATTGGAAAGACGCTTGGAATTCCGCCTCAAATATGTTATTCAGTTCATTGTCGGCCCCGGGGAAGACCCCGGAAGGGTTTTCCCCGGGAGGAAGCCGCGCCAAGCCTGCTGCACGCGGCATCCAAATGCGGGGAATTAAATCTATTCGTCCGTTTTTTCATAAAGCCTCGTCATCTGAAGCCGGTGCATGGACTTGCACTATTATTACAAATTCCTTTGGACTTTTTTCCTTTCCTTTATCCCGCTTTTCGTGGCCATGGAGCCGATAGGGGTGATCCCTATCTATCTTTCCCTTACCAGGCCGATGGCCGCCGGTGAGAGGAGGGCCGTTCTTTTCTACTCCCTCGTAACGGCCACTATCATAACGCTTGCATTTCTCGCCCTTGGGAAGGCGGTCTTCTTCGCGCTCGGCATAACGATATCCGATTTTCAGATAGCCGGAGGACTTGTCCTGCTTTCGATAGCCATAAGCGACATAGTGCATACGGCGCGAGGAGAGACGGAGATAAGGCCAACCGCCGGGGTCGGCATAGTGCCCATCGGCACTCCTCTTATAGCCGGTCCGGCGGCGCTCACAACTATCGTTATGCTCAACGACCTCTACGGGATATTCTTTACCGCCGCGGCCCTCGCGGCAAATCTCTTCATAGTCTGGGTCGCCTTTCTCTGGTCCGAGCACATCATAAGATATATAGGCGAGAACGGAGCGCGCGGCATCTCAAAGGTCGTCGCGCTCCTCCTTGCCGCCATAGCCGTGATGATGATAAGAAAGGGGCTGGAAGGGTTGCTCATGTGACCGGTTTGTCATATAATGCTTCGGTGTCTGATTTACGTCATGGAAATCGGGCAGTAATAATTTTATAATTATCAACGGATACTCTTGAAGTATCACGTTCAGCAAGGAGGACCTGCGTCCAATGCTTTTCAAAGTCGCTCTTTTTCTGCATATCATATCGGCCATGTTCTGGGTAGGCGGCATGCTTTTTCTGGTGCTGGTCGTGGCGCCTTTTCTCCAGTCGCTCCCCGATCCGAAGGAAAGGTCGAAGATATATCAGACGGTGGGGAAAAAATACAGGCTTTACGGATGGATAGCCATAATAACGCTTCTCTGCACCGGGCCGGTAATGCTATATACCTTCTATGGCATTTCACCGAGCCGGATCTTCAGCCCGGCTGTCCAGGCGACGCCGTTCGGAAAGGCTCTCGCCATAAAGCTTACCCTCGTTGCGATAATAGTCATATCGAGCCTCATTCATGACTTCTATCTCGGTCCTAAGGCAAGGACATCGCCAAGGTTGACCTTGCTGGCCAAGATATTCGGCAGAGGGAACCTCATTATAGCGCTCCTCATAGTAATCTTCGCGGTGTTCTTGAGGGCTGGAGGAATCTAAAAAGTTTCCGAAGGGAGGCGGCCACGGCATGCATAAGTTTGAACCGAAGAATACTGCCCGTCTTTTAAGCAAGGAGAGGGAAGAGGCCCTTGCGCCAAAACGGCTTCTTGAGGAGGCAGGGCTGAAAGACGGCGATACCTTTGCCGATATCGGCTGCGGCCCCGGTTTTTTCACGTTGCCGGCGGCGGATGTTGTCGGGAAATCCGGCAGGGTCTTTGCCGTTGATACGCAGGGGGCCATGCTCGAACAACTCAAGTCACGCAAACCACCCAAGAACGTCACCCTGGTAAAATCAGGCGAAAGCTCGATACCTATAGACGATTCTGCCGCGGATCTCGCCTTCGCGGCCTTTGTTCTCCACGAGGCTGAAAAGGCAAACCTCTTCCTCGCGGAGATTAAAAGGATAACGAAGCCGGGCGGGGCGGTTCTTATAATAGACTGGAAGAAAAAGAAGGAGGAGCACGGCCCGCCAGTTGAAGAGCGGCTAACGGCCGGGGCCGTCGAGGAGCTTTTGAGGGAGGCCGGGTTCAGGGGGATAAAGGCTTCGTCACTCAACGCCTCTCACTACCGGGTATACGCGAGAAAGGCCTAAGAGATGGAAATAAAGACAGGCTCCACGGTCATTTCATTAATCAAAGGCGACATAACTTTAGAGGAGACCGAGGCGATAGTTAACGCCGCAAACTCGCGGCTTGCCGGCGGAGGGGGTGTAGACGGCGCCATACACGCCGCAGGGGGGCCGCAAATAATGGAGGAGTGCAGGATGTATAATGGCTGCCCCGCCGGAAAGGCGGTCATAACCACGGGCGGCAACCTCAAGGCACGGCACGTCATCCACACGGTGGGGCCGGTATACAGGGACGGGTCGCGCAGCGAGGCGACACTGCTTGAAAGCGCGTACAGGTCTTCACTCGACCTTGCCGTAAAAAACGGCATTAAGACGATCGCATTTCCCTCGATAAGCACCGGCGCATACGGTTATCCTCTTGAGGAGGCCGCCGGTATAGCCATTAAAACCGTCCTCGACTTTGTAAAGAGCAATAAAGGCGCTTTAAGCCTCGTCCGCTTCGTCCTATTTTCGGATTCCGCGCTCAAGGCGTATTCGAATGCCCTGAAAAAACTGGCTTCTTGAATATCTACGATGCCTGCGGCGCATTCCTAATGTTGCCGTGCGGACTCCTTCCTGAAGTCGAGACTTGCAGATTTTAGCAAGAGTTGTATGTTTTTGGCGGCAGTCGACAAACTGGAATTCATGCCAAGATGATATCCTTGCAAGGAACAACTTTTCGCTTGACAGGATTTTTGGGGTAATGTAAACTTGCCTTCATAACATATCAGGGTGATCCCCTTTCAAGGGGGATTTAAAAGGGAATCCCGTGGTCTGTCTTAATGGCAGAGAATCGGGAACGGACCCGCCACTGTAAACGGAACGAAATCTGCATCAATTGCCACTGGCTCTTTTGCTGGGAAGGCGCAGAGAGTAGGCTAAACCGTAAGTCAGGAGACCTGCCCGGATATGCCTCACGAGTTCTTCGATGGTAAAGAAGGTGAGGGGTATGGATATTCCTTTTATTGCTGGAATTTCACCCTTCCTTCATTCTTTGAAGCGAAGGGTTTTTTATTTTGATTCAAAAATAAAACAAAGGAGGTTCTCAGAATGGAAAGAATCAATGAAAGGGAGGGTTTCTTTAAAACGTTGATGCCTGCAATTGTTGTCGTTGCGTTGGCCTTTACAATGGTTGTTATAGCCTATGGCATGGAATCGGTTGCCCCGGGCGTACATGACTCTTTTCACGACTTCAGGCACGTTATCGGGATGCCATGCCATTAATTTTTAAAAATCAGGAGGAGGCCATGAACACATCTTTCTATAAAGGAGTCATATCAGGCGTTGTTGCGGGTATCGTATGGGGCTGGATATCGATGGTTGTCAACTCGATAAGCGGCGCATTTCCTTTTGAGCACAGTTTTTTCTTCAATGTAGTAATCTTCAGCATAAGTGGGGCTATTTTTGGCGTTATCGTTTCCGAATTTTTGGTTCTTATCGGAGAGCGTCTTCCTTTTAAAAGGATCTTGCCAAAGGCTATTATGGTATCTACCTCCTTTTGGCTCCTTTTAAGGTCGGGAGGAATAGTGCTGTCGATCATGATGCCTGACAGGTATCATCCAGAGATACCTCAAGCCATACAGGGTTTTTTTCTGTCCGTTATCCTTGGGGTACTTGTAAGCCTTCTCTGGGATAAAGAAACGAAGGCACTTACCAGCTATGAGGGTGTTTGAGGGAACCTCTGCGATAAAAAGGGTTCCCTCAAGTATTTTCATCTGCCCCCGTTCCCTCCCGTGTATTCATATATCCCCGCGCCAGCGGAGTTCACCGCGATTTTTTTGAACT
>JAKAIQ010000111.1 GCA_021825035.1 Deltaproteobacteria bacterium
GCATCATTATGCGGCCTTTGAGCGGCTGGATAGCGTTGAAAGAATGCTCCGATGAGCCGCCTTCCTCTCCCGATATCATTGAAAGAAGCCGTGCTACGGTATATCGTTTTTCATATAGACTGTCTTTCATTTGCCGACTCTTAAAATCCTCTTATCTCCCATATTTTGCTATGGTTTTTTTTGTCAATCTTACCGGAAAACCCTGTTGTATCTTGCGGACGGTGGTGTAGTTTATCCTCATTCGCTTTGCGTCCGATGGACGTAGCATTGAGAGAAAGCGTAAGGCACGGCTTATTGACGGATTGTTTTTTCCTTCCTCTTGATTCCGTGAGTCGTTCAAATATTTCTCTTCGTTCATCGTGAATGGTCTCCATTTCGGCGTTTAGCGCGTTCATTTTCAGACAGTTGCCGAGAAATTTTTGTCCTTTCTTCGAATTTTTCAAGCGTATTCTCCATACATCCAGCCATGGGAGCAGTCCCCGCCAGGTCTCGTTATCGACTCGCACCTTCACCCATCCATGTTTTATCAGGGTATTCATCTTAGCCTGAAGTTTCTTTTTAACCTGGAAATCCAATTTCAGAAGTTCAAGAGCCAACGCACTTTCTCCCCTCTTCGCTATCTCCCGGCTCTTTTCAAGATGATACTCCTTCGGTTGCGGCAGCCAGCCAAAGGGATATTCACGGTTGAGCAGGACACGTTCAGAAGCCGCAAGATATATGGCGAGCAGCCGTATCATACTGCCGCGCTTCTTCCATTGAGCTTCTTCCGCCAAAGCGAAAAGAATGTCCCGCCGGTTCTCAAAATTATTTAATGCGTCCTGTGTGAAGCGACGGCTCTTCTGAAGCACTTCATAAAGATATTTTACTGACCAGCCTATTTCATGCGCGACGATCTTCGCGGGCAGTCCCATCGAAAAAAGTTTTCTTATATCATCGTACATATCGCCGCTATACATGGCTTCCTCTCGTCGCCTGTATGATGGCTTTCGATAGATGATGATTCATAAAAGTTCCTATGGGGTTCTCTTTTCTCTTGCGCTTCTCCTCGGCTATTTTTTCTCTGTTAGTAAGATATTCATCCCGCGTCATCAGCCTGGAGCGGAAATTTATCATCCAGTAGTGCCAGACAAGGGCGGAGGCTATCACGCGGTCGTCATGCCCTTTTTCCGCTTCAAGCTCGCCGGTATCCCTCTTTATGAAGTGTCCGAGTTCCTGTATGAGTTCTCCGCTCCTTATGACGACATCGTCATTATTTACCGCCGTCTGGAAGCCATATAGAAGCCTTTCTTTCTGCTCTCCTGAAGTTTTCCACTGGAAGGCGGTTTTGGCCGGCGAAAGACTATCGGGACGGGAATACAGGTATTCGGCCTTGAGCTTTTTTGCATAATCGTAAATGGTCATGTTCTCATCGACCCGGTTAGTCCTTATCCAGCGGCGGTACATTTCGATATGGTCTCTCATGGCCATGCCCGGCCCAGTAATCTCATATATCTGCGGGGCCTGCCACATCCCGGCAAGCGTGAGAAATAGCCATGTAAATGGCATGATTTGAATGCCCTTGTCCGAATATTCAAGCACTTGCTCGATACGATCCTTGAAGCACTTGTAAATAGTAATAATCCCGTAATCCGACCTCGGATTTACCGCCCAGGTGGGATCGGCCCCCAAGATATAGAGGGGTGCTTCCGGCTCGAAGTCTTCCCATAACTTGATACGGCCCGAATAGGAATCTACAAGTTCCATCTGGGCCATCTCTTTTCTGAACACGGGCTCAAGACGCCTTATAGGGTCAAAAGATTTCTCTTTCATGTTGTCGATATTTTTCCATTTGAAAAAGTGAGAGCCGGAACTGCGGAACGCCTCCATATGATGCCATGGATACTCCTGGTTCATCATGTCCTCGCGGGAAAGCGCCCCGTGGTCTTTCATCTCCTCCTTGCACATTTTCCGCCACCATGCGAGTTGCGACATGGACACTTCATACCCATAATCTTTCTTTACTCGTTGCCACATCTCCTTTTCAGGCTCGCTCATAGGGTAGGAATATTTGTCAAGGTCAGGGCCTGGAGTAAGCCTATATGTCTCCTTCAGCCACCAGCCGAGGAATATGCGCTTTTTGGTCAAAGAGTCCTCGGCATCATCCCACATATCCGAAAACAGGCCGAATCCGTTGGCGGTGGACTCGAAGATATAGAGCCTGTTCGGGTGGGTGTCTGAAAGGGTCGCCATGAAAGAATTAAGGTCATCCACATTCTGAAAGAAAGCCACCTCGGTAAAGTGCCCGAAGTTCGCGGTTCCGGAACGCCCCATGTTTCCTTTTTTGCTCTTTTTGGCGGTCGTGAATAAGAAGCGTATGCGGGAGCCGTTGTTGAAGCTCATCATAAGGGCGTTATCGCGTTTCTTCATCATCCGCGCACCCATAGGGAGATTGGAGTAGAACGTCCGAAGGTTGTCTCTCATCCCCGCCGATATTTCATAATCAGCCGAGACGAGCGCACCCTGAAGCTTCGGGAAACGAAAAGACCAGTAGAGGTCAAGGGCACAACAGAGGGTAGAGATACCCAACTGCCGGGCTTTTAATAGTATGAATGTCCGGACGGATTCAGGTGCGGTAAATATTTCATGGACAACATAGAGTTGCCCATCGTACCAGGTGTTCGGGGAAAACGACATCATCCCTTCATCCTTGGAGATGACCTTCAAGTGGGTACACCATTTGAGAAAGCGCATGGCTTCCTTATTCTCTTTAAGAGACTCCCATAGCGTTTCTTTAAAGGGTGTCGGTTTTTCCGGATTAAAGATAAACGGCTTCAAATCATCGCCCCTTGCTTCTTCCCTTCACCCGTTTCAGGCGCGGATTCCGTTTCTTTGCACCCGGACTGGCATTCCTGCTCGACTTGGCGAGGATGGCGGAAGCCCTTTCCTTGCTGATCCCTTCTTTTTTGGCTATCCTTGCCGCTACTGATTTGAAAGACATATGGTTACCCCTTTTTCTTTTTTTTCGTTATCGCTATGGAGAACGCCGAGCCGAAGGACGTTTCCGGTATATCCCCTTTTGGCATGACGAATGCGTCTCCCGGCCTGCCCGCCGGATTCCCGAAACTCCGGGATTGCATTTCTTTTATGCGGTCAAGCTCGGAGGCATTATTCGAGTTACCCTTAAGACTGTTCTTAGAAGGCGTTACCATCTCTTTATTGCCCTTACTCACCTGTCACACCTCCTTTCCTGACGAAGAATAATGAATATACGAGGAAAACGGCTATCGTCACGATTCTCAGGACATCCGGTTGCCAAACCACATAGGCCGCCATGACTGCATCCACGATGAATACGAAGACTGGAATGAGCTTTATAAGAATCTGCTGCAATCCCGTTATGAAGGCTCTTACCTCTACCATCCGCGCTACGGCATCCGACATTTATGCATCCTCCTCTTCAAAAAATTTTCCGCTTTCACCCGATTCGGTTTTTTTCATCTTGCTGTCGTGGACTTTAAGGAGAAGCTCGACAATCTCGCGTTGTTCAAGGAAGTTGCTCCCTCCCGGTATGTTCCCCTCAGCTAAATCCCTTACCTTGTCCTCGGCTATATCCAAAAGGTCTTTCTTTTCTTTCTTCTTCACCATCATTTGCCCCCTTTATTTATAATCTGCTGAAGCGCATTCGATGGCACTGATGGCTCTTGTCGCTTTAAAAGGGACTGAAGAAGCTTCCCTATCGTGCTTTGAGGATATTTGCCTTCCTTTGCGAGTTGAATAGCGATTCGGGATTTTATGCCTGGACTCCCAAGGATTTTCTTTATGACACCAGCTGTGGCCGCTCCTTGGGGGCCCGCAACCACGGCTCCCCCCGTCGCGGCAAGGACATCATCAAGAGAAAGGATATTCCGGTTGCCTATCCTGTTTATGGCACGCCTCAAGTATGGTTCGGCGGTCAAAAGCTCGGATTCCTTTGCATTGAGTTCTTTAAGGAATTTATTTGAGGAGTTCGATTCTATCTCCTCCTTGAGTCCTCGCGCAATCTGCTTCATAGCCGCTATTTTGGCTTCACTATAGGCGCCAAAAGGGTCCTTCTCGGCGGCCTCGTAATTCCTTTCAAGCTGACGATAGATGTCCTTCTTAATCGTCTGTGCCTTACCCATGGTAAGCTTGCCGTTGCCCCAGTTCTTCATGAATTTGTCAAATTCAGCCTTTATGTCCGAGATATTGCTTGCCGGGTCGTAGCTATCAAGGGCCTTTGTAATTGCCGGTTGCATTCGCTTTACCACGGCAACCGCATCAATAGGTTTATTAGCCTCCGCCTTTATGGCTGAATCAATCTGACTGTTAATATCAGATACTGTACCCATGAGATTGTCATAGCCGCCCCGGGTAAGAGGTATCTTTTCCTTCAAAAGAGTCTTCGTAATCGCTTCCCTCGTCTCAGGAGTGAGGCCCGTTGGCCATTTCGCCGCGGATTCATAAATACGGTTTGCCTTATCTCTCATCGCACCTCTTATTCCAGATGCTTCAAGGGTATCGGCAGCCGAAGCCTTTGCCTCAGCGCTAATGGGTGAAAGGACTTGCAGATTAAAGAGAGCTTTCAAAATATCTGCTTTTTCGGGATCTGACTCATAAAGTGAATTGACGAAATCCCCTATCGTAGCGAGCCCCTTATGAACGTCCTTTTGATTGAGAAAATTCTCAAGATGACCATGTATGGACTTGCGGGCCGATTCAGGCACAAGGGTCTCATAGGTGCTCTTGAGCGGTTCCCCTAATAGGGCCTGATTCACTCCACCCGCAACTTCTCCAAGCCTCACAAGACTTGCCGCCGGCATCTGATACCAATGCTGATACCAGGGTCTATTGCTCACATCATTAGCCTTCTGAAAACTTTCCCCTATGTCCTCACCCATGCGGCTCAATAGTCCTGGTTCCTGTTTTTGAATATTACCGGACACCTCAGGTTGATTACCGGACACCTCAGGTTGGAAATCAATTTTGCTTCCCGTTTGCGCGTCCATGGGTTGGAAATCAATATTTGCCATTATCGCACCTGAATATATCCCTGTTTAAGGGCATCGTTAAGCTGGTATTTCGGGATAGTTCCGATGCGCCCATTAAGGGCTTTCACCTTAATTCTGCCACCGGTATACTTACTTATCAAATCGTCAAAGGCGGATGTATCGTTTATCGGTGTGTCTTTGATTTCATTGGCATAATCTTTTATCTCGTTAATGGCCGCCTTCAAGTTCTCAGGCGATTGATGACCGGCGGCAAGTATATTTTGAAAATGCTTCATCATATCAACACTGCCTCGCGCTCCCACATGCATTTTCATCAGTCGCGTGCTGAGAAGGTCTACATCCGTCATTAACTGCCTGAACTGCGGATTTGGCATGCCGACCTTGCCCGACCAGAATTCAGCCCATCGGCTTTTCAAGGGGCCAAGCTGCTCTATCTGCCGATCTATGAGACTATCCGCTCTGTCGACTAAAGCTAATACCTGCGGAGCGGATTGCACCATCACCTTTATATCGTTCGTCGGGGTCTGTGTTTTGTATTCGAGATTCGCTTCTTTGACCTGCTCAGATGTCAATTTGATTCGCTTGCCGTCACCGACATCCACGGTATACCCTTCCTTTGGGCTGTATAAAAGGCCCGGCGTATTCGCCACCGGCTTAGGCAGATTCGCTATGTTCTCCCGTGTTGTATTGTAAATATTAGCGGTCGCTGTCTTTTCAGACAGATATTCATCGTAGACCGCCTTTTCTTCTTTCGTGACCGGCTCATTCATCCTGAGGCGTCTGCCTATGTCCATCATCTGTCGTTGAAGGCCGGCGGGAGTGGGCTTATCGAGCCGTGCTTGCGCCATGAGCATATTGTCAGTGTGCGCTTGTATCTTTTCGAGATAGTTAAGCTGTTGAGCCGTCTGCGCGACGGGAAACTCGGCTTGCTTCATCTCAAGCTCCGCAATCTCCTTGTCCATGTTCCGGCCAGCCAAAAGCCCCTGTATGGCGGAATTGTACATATCCAATGCTTGCTGGTTCTTTTCCCGCTGAAGTTTCATCTGTTCATCAAACCGCATTGCGGCCATCTTGAAGTTCCCAATGTCATTGCGTCCCCATGCGTCCACCATCCCGTTATATGCGGAGGCGGCGCGAAGGCCGCCATATTGTCCGCCCGCAAGGGTCGCCCCTATCGTCATAAATGATGTAAGGAGACTGCCGATAACGCCGAGATTCTGCTGTGTATTTTGCATTTCAGGAGCGTGGTCTGGCATGGCCGTAATTGAATTCTGGAGTTTCTTTACCGCATCTATCGTTGCCTGATAATGCTGCCTTATGCCTTGAACCTGTTCATTGGTTATCTGATCGAAGGTTTTTTTCTCATCATCGGTCGCCTTATTGAGTTTCGTCATAGTCGCATCGATGGTATTTTGCAGATCAATAGAATGCTGAATGGCCATAGAATATGCCTTTTGGCTATCCATCGCGGTATTATTATCGGGTACGGATGTTGTCACTGGAGCAGGGACAGGTACGGCGGTGGGAGACGGAATGACATCCGCCGCCGCCGTTTTAGGGGGTAATGGTGAAGCAGGCATTGTCTTTGGAGCGGAAGACAGATTCAGGACGGGAGCCTTGAAAAAAGGACTTTGATTCAAAGTCGAATTCCTATCTATGACATCTTGGAAGAAATTCATTTTAACTCCCAAAAGTGAAGCTGTCAGGTTTCGGCAGACTGGTCGATACATCCAAACCGAAGTTAGGCGTCTTCGCGTCTGCCGATGATCCTATCCCCGTTCCCATAAGGGAATAATTCGCCGGATTGACGGATGATACCCCGTTCGATGAAAAAACATTCCCCAATTTAGAAATGCCAGTCGCCGCCTGCCCGATGCTATTTCCTATGACGGAACCTGTCTGCACTGCCTGATTCATGCCCAATGCGGTAGCATAGTTATTTTCAGATGTCACGCCGCCCTGCGTCTGCCAGGAACTCTGCATATTGCTTATCGCCTGATTATCGAGTCCAGTCGCACTCATCGCTCCGTTAAGCTGGCCCTGTAACAGCTGGCTCTTCAGATTCGAGGCCCATAGGCCGAAGTTCTGCATGGCCTGCTGATACTGGCTGGAGTTCTGGTCAAAACCCTGCGCCGCAAGCTGATTTTTTA
>JAKAIQ010000112.1 GCA_021825035.1 Deltaproteobacteria bacterium
AGGAGCCGAAAAGTCCGCGGCAGCTTGTCAGAAAAAAAACGCGTGCTATTCTTGTATAGGCCGGTACGGGCCTGAGGAGGAACGCCGCATGGGAATTAAAGCCGCCGGGATAGTCGGAAAGGACGCATCCGGCATCGTGACGTCGCTGAGGAAGGCGTACTGCGACGAGTGGTTCGCCTACTACCAGTACTGGGTGGGGGCAAGGGTCATAAGGGGCCCGTCAAGGGCCGCGGCGATAAAGGAGCTTGTCGAGCACGCGGAGGACGAGCTCAGGCACGCGGACATGCTCGCCAAAAGGATAATCCAGCTTGGAGGCGCGCTCGTCCTAAAGCCGGAGGACTGGTACGCCCACGCGGCGTGCGGCTATGCCCCGCCTGAAGACCCGTTCGTCAGGGCCGTTCTCGCCCAGAACCTCACGGCCGAGCGGTGCGCCATCGGCGTCTACGACGGCCTCATAAGGGAGGTCGGGGGAAAGGACGCCGCGACCTGTGACATCATAACGGAAATACTCCAGGATGAGCTTGAGCACGAGGAAGACATCGAAGGGCTGCTTTACGACCTCGACGCGCTCATGAAAAAAGGATAACCGGAAAAGGAGGGCCGTATGAACGAACTGGAATCGACGGCGCGTTCGCTCGTCCGGAAGGGCAAGGGTCTTCTGGCGGCCGACGAATCGACGAATACGATAAAAAAGAGGTTCGACGCCGCAGGCGTCGATTGCACCGAGGAGACGAGGAGGGAGTACAGGGAGCTTCTTTTCACGGCCCCGGAGGTCGAGAATTACATAAGCGGCGTAATCATGTACGACGAGACGATCCGGCAGAAGTCATCGGACGGAGAGCCCCTTGCCGCGCTTCTCGCGGCAAGGGGCATCATGCCCGGCATAAAGGTAGACAGGGGCGCGTCCGGACTTCCGGGATTCCCCGGCGAGAAGATAACCGAAGGGCTCGACGGCCTCGCCGACAGGTTCAGGGAGTATAAAGACTTCGGGGCGAAGTTCGCCAAGTGGAGGGCAATCATCTCGATCGGCGCGGCTATCCCGACGCGACTGTGCATAGACTCCAACGCCGAGGCCCTCGCAAGGTACGCCGCCGTCACGCAGGAGGCCGGGCTTGTGCCGATAGTCGAGCCGGAAGTCCTCATGGACGGCTCTCACGGCATAGAGCGCTGCGAGGAGGCGACGCTCGCCGCCCTTAAAGGCGTTTTTTCGGCGCTCCTCGAACACAGGGTCGCGCTCGAAGGCGCGCTTCTCAAGCCCAACATGGTTCTCTCCGGAAAAAGCTGCCATGAGCAGGCCGGGGTTGACGAGGTGGCCGAGAGGACCGTCAGGGTGCTCCGCAGGACCGTGCCCGCGGCGCTGCCGGGGATAGTATTCCTTTCGGGCGGGCAGAGCGCCGAGCTTGCGACCGCCCATCTCAACGCTATGAACGCCATGGGCGGACACCCGTGGGAGCTCAGCTTCTCGTTTTCAAGGGCGCTCCAGGAGCCGGTCTTGAAGGCGTGGAAAGGCGAGGCCTCGAACGCGCCGCTCGCCCGGAAGGTCTTCGCGCACAGGGCCAAATGCAACGGCGCCGCCCGCTTCGGCAAATATTCGCGCTCCATGGAGACGCCGGCGGCCTGACCGGTCCCGGCGCCGTGCGACAAGGCCTTTTGCGCGCTAACGGCTGCTTCGGGTTAGGGGGTTCCCTGCGCTACGGCCTCAATCCTCCTCGCTCGCCGCACCGGCAAACCCCGCCGAATAGTCTTTTGGCGGGCTTCCAATTTTCGCAACGAAATGCTACAATAACGGCGCGGTTACTGAAGGCGGCATGAACCTCCTTGCGCTAAGCCGCTTTTTGCGGGTTCAGGGTTGTACCCTGAACCCGATATTTCGTGCCGGAGAAAGAGCCTCATCGGTCTGTCGGCTTCTTCAGGCAAAGGTTTTGCCGGATGAAAGCCCGGCTGAATTATGGGCGTCCTTTCTTCGAGAGTCTTAACCCCCTCGCCCGATGGAAGGGGACAAAGGGGCGTGTGGCGTCTTTTTGCGCTTTTGTATTCGTACTAAAAGTTTTCGCCTGTAAGGCGAGGGTTTTAGACCCCATTGTGAGACATTAAAGCCATGGATCTTAGGGATATCTTCTGGACGATAGTCCTTTTCGCGGCGATCATAATAGCGCAGAGGGTAATCCTTCCGCGCTTCAATGCGCCCACCTGAGCGCCTGCCACGCGCGGCCCCGGGTCCGGGGCCAAAAAATCGGAAGACGAGGACGGGAATTGCTGAAGGCAAGAAGCCCCGGCCATTCCGGCCGGGGCTTTAGTTTTCAAATTTTTTCGTTTGCCGGGAGCGTGAAGAAGAAGATCGAGCCATTGCCCGCCTCGGATTCCACCCATATGCGGCCTCCGTGGTTCTCAACCACCTTTTTGCAGATGGCGAGGCCGATGCCGGTGCCGGTGTACTTGCTCCCTTTCCCGTGGAGGCGCTGGAACATCTCGAATATCTTCTCCGAATAGGCCGGATCGATGCCGATGCCGTTGTCCTTCACGGAAAACAGCCACTCATTTTCAAGATTCGCGGCGGAGACATGGATCGCAGGCGGCTCGTTGCCGCGGTACTTTACAGCGTTGCCCACGAGGTTCAGGAACAGGTGCTCGAGCTGGGCCGCGTCGGCTGTCACGGACGGAAGAGGCCCGCTCGTTATGACGGCATTGCTTTCGTGGATCAGCCTTCCGAGGTTTTTCTTCGTCAGATCAAGGATTTCGGATGTGTCTACCGAAACGAGGATTTTCGTCCTGGAGCCTACCCTGGAGTAAGCGAGCAGGTCGTTTATGATGTTCTGCATGCGCGTGGCGCCGTCAACCGAAAAGGCGATGAACTCGTCCGCGCTTTCGTCGAGCTTACCCCTGTAGCGGCGAGATAAAAGCTGGAGATAACCGCTTATGACGCGAAGCGGCTCCTGGAGATCGTGCGATACGACGGAGGCGAACTGCTCGAGCTCCGCGTTGGAACGCTTTAGCTCGGCCGCGTTCCGCTCGATGATGGCGTAATTATGCTGAAGCTCTTCCTCGGCGCGCCTGCGCGCGGCGATCTCGCCTTCGAGGTTCATTCTCGCCTCCTCGGCGGTCCTGGCCCGTTCGTAGGCCTTTTCGCCGAAATGGCCCACAAGGGCAAGAAGAAAGGCCGCGAGGATGCCGGAGGCGAGAATGACGTCCGGAAGGACCGACCTCGCCCCGGCCAGAAATCTCTCCTTCGGCCATATCCTGACCGTAAAGTCCGCCCCGTAAAGATTTATCCTCGCCTCTTTCGCCCATTCGTCAGGCTTTCCGCCGCTGCCGTAGATGACGGCCCCGTTGCTCGATATCGCGACATTATACCCGCTCAGGTCCTCGTCCTTGAGTATGGCGTCAAAGAGGCGCCTGACGTCGAAAACGCCTACTATGAACCCGTCGAACCTGTTATTCACGATGGGTATGAAGATCGGGATGTAGGCCGCGATGACGTCTTCCCCGTTCTCCGCCACGGGCGAAGATATCCACGCGTCGCGCTTTTCCCTGGCGGCCTCAAGCGCCGTAGGCCCGCCAAGCTCCATCCCCATATACCTCCCGACCTCGGATTCGTTGCCCTTCAGCGGCGCCACCCACCGCGCATGGAGCGTCGGATCGACCCACATGATGCTCCGGTAGACCCCGTAATGCTTCACGTACAGACCGGCGTCGGACTGCCATTCCAGTTTTTCCGGCTTGCCGCGCATCTCCCAGCGGTTGGCCATTCGCACGAGCGCATGGATGTAGGAGGATATCCTGTCATTTACGTTCCCGCGCAGCGTGGCGGTCTTCAAGAGTATCATCTTTTCGACGTTGGCCCGCTCAAGCGCGACAGCCACGCGCCAGAGGAGGATCGTTCCGGTAAGGACGCTGACTCCCACTATGACGCTCAGCCACTGGAAAAATAACCTCTCGCCGCCCGGCGCGTGCCTCCATGCCAGGGCGATGAGGCCAATGCCTACGGCGAGGAATCCAACGGCGGCGTGAAACGCCATCGAGATGAAATCCCCCCATGTGCCTACCTCGGTGTGCCCTGATATAAAACCGATGAGGCCGACCATCCCGATCGCGATTATCACCGATCCAGGTATGCCGAGAAAGATGTGGTGCCTTTTCGTCCAGCGCGACGTCCCCAAAAGAATGAACGCCACGCCCGTAAAGGCGAACCCGATCGCGGTCGGCAGGGCGAGCCGTCCGGGATAGGTCGTGGAGATGGCGTCTTTTATGAAAAGCTGGTCTATGCCGAGGTTTATACCGAAGGCGTACTCTATTATCGTAAGCGCGCCGAGCAAGCCAACCGCGAGGCCGCAGGCCCTGAAGACCCGCGTCCTTTTAAATGCCGAGGCGATAAGCCCGATCCCGGCAAACCCGAACCCAAGGGCGGTGTTGAACCTCATGGTCTCGAAAGAAGGCAGTATCCTCAGAAGCGTCATGTTCCGGGTAAACCACCCGGCGATTACGACCGCGCCCAGAATCGCTGAAAATCCACCCGTTGAAAAAACCGCCGCGTCCAACCATGTTCTTGCGTCATTCCTCTGCACCGTGCGTCTCCTTCCCTGCTCGCGTCTCTTTTCAGTTGCAGTTTCACAACTATCAATTACATCTGAATTATACTTTTTAAACAGGCCCGCGCGCAAGGAAAAAGTCAATATTCAGACACTTTAGAATGAATATTACCCGATAATACGTCAAATTATTGTTTCATCTCTGCGAATGATAAGCCTTATATTGACGGATGAAGTGTCCGCGCCTCCATAAAAATAGCGGCGTTCCATGCTTAAAGAGTCTTCGATTGCAAACGCTTTTCATGACCGCACCTGTTAAAGAATATTTTGCCGGGCGTGTGAAAGACAAAGGGTCTTCGATCGCCCCGTTTACGCGAGACCGCTTCCAACCGTCCTTTAATGCGTCGAATGATAATATGCGGGTAAGGACAAAAGTGGAACAAATAAAGACGGCAATCAACCAAAAGGAGGAAAAGACATGGACAGGGAATTCAAACGCCTTACAAAGGCTTATCTGGCAACGGCGATTCTTTTTACCCTCGGCATGCTAACGGCAGGGGCGTTGCTGCTGTAGGCGATGAACGGCACGGCGACGGGAAGGCGCGGGCCTCCCTGTCGCCGCCCGTCAAAAACTCTTCGGGAACTGTCTTATTATGGCCTCCGACAGGTCGTCCGAAAGTATCTTCATATTCTTCTGCATCAACTCGTACACCTCGCGCGTGGTCGCCGAATCCTTCGACATGACGGCGTCTACCTCGGAGATGCCGTTTCCCGCGTGCGCTTCGAGAAGGGACGAAACGTCGCCCCTGGGGACGTATGGATTTATCGAGCCTAAAAAGGCCGCCATGTTCACGGCGTTTTCGTAGAGTTTGGCGCTCGCGGCCTTCTTCCTTGCGTCATTGCCTGCGAACGCGGCGAGTGTATACTCCTTCATCCCTTCGTAACGGCTGAAAAAAAGCGCGCGGAGACGCCCGGCGTCATCCTTGCCGTAGTAGCGTCCGATGGCGGCGGCGAGGTCGGCGGCGTTCGCCGCGGCCTTGGAATCCGAAACGCGGGCGGCGTCGGCATTTTTGTCCTTCGTGAACTCGGCGAACGCCTTTTCATACTGTATCTGGTCGAGATAGAGCGTTTTTATCCTCCCCTTGAACTCGATCGTCCGGGGCGTCTCAGGCCTTACGCCCATGGCGCGCGCGCCAACGGCATAAAGAGCGACAACGGCAACTGCAAAAAGGAGCTTCAAGCTCTTTGACACTTTTTCATCCCCCTTCAAGGCTTTTTTTGCGAACCAAAGACGCAAATACTATCACATCCGGCTGTGATGATGAAGAAAATACCGCGGGCCAACCGGCCCTCATGGCCTGCCATGGCATTTCTTGTACTTGAGCGAGCTTCCGCACCAGCACGGGTCGTTCCTGCCCGGAAGCGGCCCGGCGCGGCGGTTGAGCAGGTCCGGAGCGTTCTTCGAGCAATAATCCCTGAGCCTCTCCATGACCGCCTGAGCGGCTTGCGCCGGGCTATCGGTCCCCGCGCGCCAGTGGGCAAGGCTTGCCGACCTTTCGATCTCAAGCGCCTCCGCGGAGTCTCCGCCCGCGGAGGCGGCGTGTATTACGCGGCAGTAGCCCAATTCGTTCGGCCGTGCTCCGGGCGAGCCCATATAGCCGCAGTGCGGCGGGCGGATGTCACTTCCGACCGCCGACGGGTGTATGCCGCACTTCTTATCCGGCGAAAGGAAGCGGCAACGGAAGGCGAACATGGCCATCAGCTCCAGCGTTATCGACCTCCCGCCGACCGATATGTTCCGCACCGTCACGTTATATTTCTCTGGCGAGCCGAAAAGCGGCCTTGCGCCAGCCTCTTTAGTGACGTATTTTTCGATTATCCTTTTCGCGCGCGCCTCTATCCCCCTTGCCAGCTCCTCGCCGAAGCCTTCGAGGCCGCCCTGCATGACGTGTTTCGACACCGTATATGAGATTATGCCCCACCACGGGTCGCAGCACCCGCCCTTGCAGCGGTCGACGCAGACGCTTGAAAAAAAGGCTTTATTATCGATTTCCCGCATGGTTTTATCTTCGATTATAACCCTTCTACGCCGAAGTAGTCCATGCTTTTTCCGCGCCGCGCAGGAGGTTCCGTTAGATTATCCGGCATCCGGATGGGCGGGCGCCGCGGCGTTTGCAAAAAAAAGCGAAATTTGACCAAAAGGCCCTTTTTTGCTAATGTATATATGTTTTTATAGCTCTTACGCCGGGGCTTCGGGCACGGACGCTTACCATATACTTCGAGAGAGACGGCATGGACAAAGGTAAGATACTCATTGTGGACGACGACGCCTTCTTCAGGGCCGTATGCTCGGAAATGCTCGTTGCCGACGGCTACGCCGTAAAGCTCGCGTCAAAAGGGTATGAGGCGATAGACCTCGTCGAAAATGCGGATTTCGACATCGTCATAACGGATCTCGTCATGCCGGACACGGGCGGGCTTGAGGTCCTTCGGAGGACCAAGCAGCGAAATACGCTCACGGACGTCATCGTGGTGACCGGCCACGGAACGGTCGA
>JAKAIQ010000113.1 GCA_021825035.1 Deltaproteobacteria bacterium
AAAGCTTTCCTCGCTCAAGAGGTTCAAGGACGATGTAAAAGAGGTGGCGCAGGGTTACGAATGCGGGATGACGATAGAAGGATATAATGACATCAAGGTCGGCGACATCTTCGAGCTCTATATCCTCAGGGAGGAAGCCGCTAAATTGTAACAGGGGCCGCGCCGGATAGGCGATGGCCTTTTAAAACGCGATCGAGACAAGATTTAAAGATGGTAGTAGGTGTTTGTCGGATAAGCCTTTTAATCCACGATAATCACTCCCTGAAGGGCAAAAGACAGGTCGTAAAGAGCATCGTGGAGAAGGTCAAGAGCCGCTTTAACGTATCCGTCGCCGAAGTAGGGGATAATGACCTCTGGCAGAGGGCCGAGCTGGGAGTTACGGCCGTCGGTAACGACAGAGCGTTCGTGAACTCGGTAATGGACAAGGTCATGAACTTCATCGAGAGCCTCCATGCAGCCGAGATAGTCGGCCAGAATATCGAGCTTATAAATTATTGAATCCGCCATAGCCGCCTAAAGTCGGCCAGTATACGAATCTGAAAAGCAGGTAAAAAATGTCGTACAAACGCATTGATAGGGTCGGGGATCTCATTAAGGAAGAGATAGCCCAAATGGTACTTCATGGCGAAATAAAAGACCCGAGGATAGGTTTTGTCACGATAACGCATGTTAAACTGACGCCTGATATGAGGGATGCAAAGGTTTATTTCAGCCAGATGGGAGCAGAAGCGGATAAGTCGAAAAGCCGTGACGGGTTAAACAGCGCGGTCGGCTACATCAGAAGGTCTCTAGCGAAGCGCTTGAGCCTGAGGCATATACCCATGCTGAGTTTTGTCTACGATGATTCTCTCGAATACTCCGAACACATAGAAAAGGTCATAAGGGAGATCAAGGAGGGAGAGCGCCGCCAATAGCGCGTGAAGACCGCACATATTCTATGGATAAAAGGTTCGACAAGGTCATAAAAGAGATAAATCGCGGCAAGAAATTCCTTGCGGTTTCGCACGTAAGTCCCGAGGGCGATGCCATCGGATCGCTCCTTGGCATAACGCTCGCCCTGCGGTCGATCGGCAAAGACGTCACCGCATATCTTGAAGACCCTGTGCCAAAGATGTTTGATTTCCTGCCGGGGGCTGAAACCATAGTTCACACTCTAGATGGTGCAGGGGCTTTTGATGCGACCTTCGCCGTCGATTGCGGACAGAAGGAGAGGCTCGGCAAGGGCTTTATTGCGCTAAAAGGGCCCGGCAGCATAATAAACATCGACCATCATGCGACCAATGATCGGTTTGGGGATGTCAATGTCATCGAGCCGGACGCAAGCGCGGCCGGTGAGCTCGTCTACGACCTCATTAAGGCCGCCTCGATAAATATGACGCTCGATATCGCCACCAACCTTTACGTGGCCATACATACCGATACCGGGTCGTTCCGGTACTCGTCGGCAACCGCGGATGCCTTTATGAAAGCCGGAGAACTCGTAAGGATAGGCGTTAGTCCATGGGAAATCTCCAGGCGCATATATGAGAATTACCCTGCCAGGAAATACGTGCTTCTCGGCATGGTGCTTCCAACTCTTGACATTATAAACCTTGACGGAGGCAAGTCGATCGCCATTCTCGCAGTGACCCTGGAGATGTTCAGGAAGGCCGGCGCAGAAAAAGACCTGGCCGACGGCTTTGTTAACTATGCTCGTGGAATAGAAGGCGTCGAAGTGGGGATGCTTCTCAGGGAAATATCGGCGAACGAATACAAGGTCAGTATGAGGTCGAAAGGCGGAGTTGATGTCGCCGAAGTGACCGGATATTTTGGCGGCGGCGGGCACCGCAATGCCGCGGGTTGCACGCTTAAAGGCAGCCTTGAAGACGTAAAAGCGAGGATTATGGGGGTTATCAAGGAGAAGACCTTCGCTACCGAAAAGGCATGAACGGCATACTTATAGCTGATAAGCCCTGCGGGTGTACATCTCACGATGTGGTGGCGAGGGTTAAAAGAGCCCTCAGGGCGCGCAAGGTCGGGCATCTTGGCACCCTCGACCCCATGGCCACCGGCGTTCTGCCGCTCGTCATAAACAAGGCCACAAAGTTCGCGAGGTTCCTTGACGGCGGCAAAAAAGAGTATCTCAGCACCCTCAAACTGGGCGAAGAGACCGACACCTACGATGCCGAGGGAAGGGTTGTTGCCGCGACGGACCCGTCTTCGGTCGAGGATGGCGAAATAATTAAGGTGTTAAAAGGCTTTATCGGAAAGATAAGGCAGGTTCCCCCCATGTACTCCTCAAAAAAAATCAACGGGACTCCGCTCTACAGGATGGCAAGGAAAGGCATTGTGGTGGAAAGAGAGGCAAGGGAGGTGGAGATATTCGATCTGGAGGTAACGGAGATATCGATCCCTTACGTAAAGTTCAGTGTGTCCTGCTCAAGGGGGACTTATGTCAGGGCGCTCTGTAATGATGTCGGCAGGGCGCTTGGCTGCGGTGCGCATCTCGTGAAACTCAGAAGAACGGGTAGCGGCCCCTTTTCGATAGCCCAGTCGATAGACCCGGCTTCTCCGGGTGAAGTCCTTGCCAGAAGCATTATACCGCTTGAAGAGGCTCTTAAAAAAAGTTCGTCAGCCTTTGATCAAGCCGCTCTCGGCAGGGAGAGATGCACGCCGCATATTACGGGTGATTAGTTATCTTCAGAGATATATCTGGCAGACCTGATATAATCGACATATGAAAGATTTCGGCTGGCATGGAGGTTCGGGTCTCGATATTTTTTTCTCTTTTATTGTGGCAGGATAGATGATAAGATTCAGTCGCTTTTTGAAAAAGCGCGTTCGAACTAAGACGGGGCGCTTTTGAATTTTATTTTTTGAAGAGTATGAATACATTCGTTACCCCGAAAGGAGGTGAAAAGGGATGCTGGCGACCGGAAAAAAACAGGAAATAATCAAAACCTTTATGACTCACGAAAAAGATACCGGCTCACCGGAGGTTCAGGTAGCCATTTTAAGCGAGCGGATCAATAGCTTGAGTTCGCATTTCAAGACCCACAAGTCCGATCACCATTCGAGAAGAGGTCTTCTTAAAATGGTCGGCAGGCGCAGAAGGCTTCTTGACTACGTCAGGAAAAAGGATGTTGGCCGCTATAAGAGCCTGATCGAGCGGTTGGGATTAAGGAGATAAGACGTTCGTCCACTGTTGTCGGAGTCTCCCTTGATGATTGACGGGAGGCGGTGGATGCAAGTTCGCCATCGTAGTAAGTAAATGCTTACTTCCGAAAGATGCCGCTAAGGCCGAAAAGATCAAAATAAATAGGTTAGGAGAAAGTAGTGTAATGGTGAGGCAATATGAGACTGATTATGCCGGCAGAAAGCTCACGATAGAAATAGGCAAGATGGCAAAACAGGCGAGCGGGTCCTGTACCCTCAGGTGCGGCGACACCGTTGTGCTTGTGACGGTATGCCGGGCTGAAAATCCGTCTATTGGTCTTGATTTCGTCCCTTTGACTGTCAACTACATGGAAATGACTTATGCCGCCGGCAAGATCCCGGGGGGATTTTTCAAGCGGGAAGGCCGTCCGAGCGAAAAGGAGGTCCTGACATCGAGGCTTATAGACAGGCCCTTGAGGCCCCTTTTCCCGGAGGGGTACAGCAATGAAACTCAGGTCATCGCCACAGTACTTTCGGTAGACCAGGAAAACGATCCCGAGCTTATAGCCGTGACAGGGGCGTCCATAGCCCTTTCTATTTCGGACATACCTTTCAACGGTCCGATAAGCGCGGTAAGGATAGGGTCGATAAACGGGGAGCTTATCTGCAACCCGACCTTAAAGCAGCAGAAGGAAAGCGACCTTGATCTGGTCGTTGCAGGCTCTATCGGCTCCATTATCATGGTGGAGGGAGGTGCGCGATTCTTAACGGAGGAATATCTTATCCAGGCACTCAACTTCGCTGAAGAGAGCATGAAGGGCGTTCTGGAACTTCAAAACAGGATAAAAGCCGATGCCGGGCTTCCAAAGATGGAGGCGCCGCCGGTCGAAATAGATAGCGCGCTCGAAGAGAGAGTGAAGGGATTAATCCATGAAAAACTCTCCGGGGCTCTCCGTATCCCGGTAAAACAGGAACGTTATTCTGCAATCCGTAATCTTAAAAAAGAGCTCGTTTCCGCTCTTGTTCCGGAGTTTGAAGGAAGGGAAAAGGAGATTGAGGGCCTCTTCAACGATTTGAAATACAGGATCATGCGTGAGATGGTCTTGAATGAAAAAAGAAGGGTCGATGGAAGAGGGCCAAAGGACATAAGGCACATAAGTTGTGAAACCGGTATCCTTCCGAGGACGCATGGCTCGGCCCTTTTTACAAGAGGCGAAACTCAGGCCATGGTCGTTACGACGCTCGGAACTTCCGAGGACGAACAGAAGATAGACGCGCTTTCCGGGTGGGAGTACAAGACATTCATGCTCCACTATAATTTTCCGCCGTTTAGCGTCGGAGAGGTCAAGATTCTCCGCGGCCCTGGGAGGCGAGAGATAGGTCATGGAGCGCTTGCGGAGAGGGCAGTAGCGAAGGTTCTGCCAAAGGAAGGCTCATTTCCCTATACCATCAGGGTAGTGTCCGACATATTCGAGTCGAACGGCTCTTCATCTATGGCCACGGTTTGCGGGGCGTCGCTCTCCCTTATGGACGCTGGCGTTCCGACTACAGATCATGTTGCCGGCATAGCCATGGGGCTTATAAAAGAAGGCGAGCAGACGGTCGTACTTTCAGATATTCTTGGCGACGAGGACCATCTGGGCGACATGGATTTCAAAGTCGCCGGCACCGCCAATGGCGTTACCGCGCTTCAGATGGACATCAAGATAAGCGGAGTCACTTCCGCTATATTGAAGGAGGCTCTATACCAGGCAAAGGATGGCAGGCTTCATATACTCGACAAGATGAAGACCGCGATCACTGCGCCGAGGCCGGAGCTGTCTGTTTACGCCCCTCGCATAATCACGATATACGTGAAGCAGGAGAAGATAAAGGATGTCATCGGGCCCGGCGGAAAGAATATCAAGGGCATAATCCTTGAGACCGGGGTGAAAATCGACATAGACGATACCGGAAAGGTCAACATAGCTTCCGTTGATTCGGAGGCGGCCCAGAAGGCCATAGCGATAATAAAGAAGCTTACGCAGGAAGCCGAGATCGGGAAGATCTATATGGGCAAGGTAAAAAAGATCATGGACTTCGGCGCCTTCGTTGAAATATTCCCCGGAACCGAAGGTCTTGTGCATATCTCGCAGCTCGCCGAGGAAAGGACGAAGAACGTCAGGGACATACTGAAAGAAGGCGATGAGGTGCCCGTAAAGGTGCTTGACGTGGACAAGGATGGTAAAATCAGGCTCTCAAGAAAAGAAGCGCTGCAGAGCCTTAAAAGCTAATTTCATGCTAAACAATGAGAAGAGAACTTCAGGGACGCATTAGACCGTGACCTGCGCCATTGGGTTGGGGCCGCAGGCACGCCGAACAGGCACTTCCATGGCACGCTACTAAATTACATGTCTCGTATTCAGAAATCTATCCTTCAAAACGGTATAAAAGTATTAACGGAAGAGATGCCGGATGTCGAGTCATCGACAATCGGCATCTGGGTCGTTACGGGTTCGAGGAATGAGAGCAGGACCCTTAACGGCATCTCTCATTTCATCGAGCACATGCTCTTCAAGGGCACCGAAAAAAGGACGGCCCTCGACATCTCGAAGGAGATAGAATCCGTCGGCGGCGCATTGAACGCCTTTACAGGCAGGGAATATACCTGTTTCTTCGCAAAGGTGCTTAACAAGGACCTCCCGCGGGCCATCGACCTTCTGTCGGACATATTCACGAACTCAAAATTCGACGAAGGAGAGATGGCGAAGGAAAAGATGGTCGTGCTCCAGGAGATCAAGATGGTGCTGGACACCCCGGACGACCTGATACATGATCTTTTCGCCGAAAGGTTTTGGCAGAAAGACCCCATCGGCTGGTCTGTGCTCGGATCGGCGAAGACGGTAAAATCCATAAAAAGAGATGACATTTTAAGATATTTCAACAGACATTACCGTTCGGGGTCCGTATTCATAACGGCGGCTGGAGGGTTGAAGACAGGCCGCATTGTGAAACTTCTGAATTCCGCGTTCGGCGGCATAAAGATAAGCTCCCGCAAGATGGTCCCGTCGAAGCCGAGAGCGTCGTCCGGGGTAAAGCTATTTAAAAAAGATCTCGAACAGACCCACATCTGCATCGGGGTTCCCGTTCCCCCGCAGCCCCATCCTGAAAGATACAGGTTCTATCTCATGAATACCATACTTGGCGGGGGCATGAGCTCAAAGCTTTTCCAGGAGATAAGAGAAAAAAGAGGCCTTGCGTATAACGTCTATACTTATCTAAATCTTTGCAGGGACACCGGTGCGTTCGTAACGTATGCCGGCATTTCGAAGGAAAACTTCGCCAGGGTTCTCGATCTTATAATGAAAGAATTTGAAAAATTCCCTGACGGCGTTAGCGCCGAGGAGCTTGAGAACGCCAAGGAGCAGCTCAAGGGGGGGATGCTTCTGGGCCTCGAGACCAGCGAAAACAGGATGATGAAGCTTGCGAGGGACGAGATATACTTCGGCAGGGTCATTCCGGTAAAAGATATAGTAAAAGGCATTGACGGAGTGACGCTTAAAGAACTCTCCAGCACGGCATCCAGAATATTATCTCCAGAAAAGATAGCGCTCGTAGCCATCGGGAACGTAAAAAACAGCGGCCTGCCGAAGAGCTTAAGATTTTTGAACTGAGTTTGCGCCTTTTCCCAATCCTTTCGTTTAATGTAGAATATAACGTCGGGAGCGCCAATTGAGGATACTTATCATAGAAGATGAGAAAAAAGTGGCGGCGTTCATAAAGCGCGGTCTCGAGCAGGAAAGCTATGCCGTCGATG
>JAKAIQ010000114.1 GCA_021825035.1 Deltaproteobacteria bacterium
CCGATCTCCTCTTGTCCGGGTGCCCGTTTATCTTTATGTGCGGTATCTTTTCGGCGATGCCGGACTCGAGCCTCGCCCTCAAAGCCTTGAGATGGGCGGT
Organism: Deltaproteobacteria bacterium; assembly: GCA_021825035.1. GTDB lineage: Bacteria > Desulfobacterota > GWC2-55-46 > GWC2-55-46 > GWC2-55-46 > JAKAIQ01. The sequence goes on from JAKAIQ010000114.1 coordinate 101, forward strand.
CTCGGCGTCCATGTCCCGCGCCGCTATCTCGCAGGCCTTTCCGAGCGCCACGATGCCGGGGACGTTCTCGGTGCCGCCCCTCCTGTTCCTTTCATGATGGCCGCCGTGGATGAGCGGCACGAGCCTCACGCCCCTTTTCGCGAAGAGCGCGCCCACGCCTTTCGGTCCGTAGAGCTTATGGCCGGATATGGCAAGCAGGTCCACGTTCAGCTTCTGCGCGTCTATGGGCGTCTTGCCCGCCGCCTGGACGGCGTCCGTGTGAAAGGCGACCCCGCGTTCCCTGGCTATCTCCCCTATCTCACCTATCGGGAATATTACCCCGGTCTCGTTGTTGGCGAACATCACGGTTATGAGTATGGTCTTGGGCGTGATGCTTTTCCTCAGCTCTTCGAGGTCTATCATGCCGCCGGAGTCCACGCCGAGATACGTGACCTCGAAACCCTCCTTCGCGAGATGCTTGCAGGTATTGAGCACCGCCGGATGCTCGACCTTCGTCGTTATTATGTGGTTGCCCCTGTCCTTCCTCGCGTACGCGAGGCCTTTTATGGCGTGGTTGTCGCCCTCGGTGCCGGACGACGTGAAGATGACCTCGAGCGGGGTGCAGTTGAGGAGCCTGGCGACCTTCTCGCGCGCCTCCTCCACGGCCTTCTTCGGGCCCCTCCCGGCCCAGTGTATGCTCGACGGATTCCCCCATTGGTCTTTGAGGTACGGCGCCATGGCCTCGAAGACCTCGTCGATTACAGGGGTCGTCGCGTTGTGGTCGAAATAGATTTTATTCAATGAAAGACCTCCGCCTTTGATTTTTTTAAAATAAGCGCCTGCCTTCGCCGGGGACTCGCCCTGCCGGGCTTTTACTTGAAGTCGCCGGCGCAGGCCGCCCGCGCGGCCTCTTCCGCGGCCGCCTTCCTGCCGTCCAGCGCCCTCGCTTCGAGGCTGAGTCGCTCTATCGTGACCGAGTTGAGGAATTCGGCTATCTTTTCGGCAAGCCCCTTCCAGACCCTCTGCGTTATGCAGCGCTCGGCCCTCTCGCACGAACCTTCGGCGTCGAGGCATGCCACGGGGTTCAAAGGCTCCTCAACGACCGCGATGACCTCTCCGACGCTTATCGCGGCCATCGGCCTTGCAAGCACGTATCCGCCGCCCGGCCCCCTTACGCTCTTTACTATCCTGCCCTTGCGGAGCTTGACGAAGAGCTGCTCGAGGTAAGAGAGCGAAATGCCCTCCTCCTTCGATATGTCCCGCAGGCTTACCGGCTTATCGTTAGCATGACAGGCCAGGGTTACGATGGCCCTCACGGCGTACTGACCTCTTGTCGATAATCTCATTAGAGCCTTTTGAAATAAATGACATTTGCCAATAACCCGGCGCGCCGATTGTCGATCGCGCGCATGGTACGAAACAAATGATAATATACCTTATCATTTTTGTCAAGTATTACCTGCTTCCCGGATCGTTAACGGCTCACGGGTCTTACGCCGACGTTGCCCGGCGGCTACATCTTTGACGGCGCTTCAACGCCGAGGAGCCTGAGCCCGTTGGCCACTACGTTCCCCACGGCGTCGCACAAAAGAAGCCTCGCCGCCGTGATATTGCCGTCGTCCGTAACCACCCTGTTGCGGTTATAATACGGATGAAACAGCCCGGCAAGCTCCATGAGGTAAAACGTTATCCTGTGCGGCTCCATGGCCGCCGCGCTCCTCTCGACGACCTCCTCGAAGGCTCCGAGGCGTTTTATTATCCCTATCTCTTCGGCGTTCAGGCCGTCGAATACCGCGGGGCCGGGCGTTTGCGGGACCTCGATCTTCTTTTCCCTTGCGAACGCCATTATGCTCTTTATGCGGGCGTGGCAGTACTGGACGTAATAGACAGGATTTTCCGGGGCCGCGCTCTTGGCGAGCTCGAGGTCGAAATCCAGATGGGCGTCGGACTTCCTCATGAGGAAGAAGAACCTGCACGCGTCCCTGCCGACCTCGTCCATGACCTGCCTCAATGTCACGAACTCCCCCTCCCTTTTCCCCATCGGCACCGGGACGCCCTTCCTCAAGAGCGCAACGAGCTGGATGAATATGATCTTAAGCCTGGCGTCATCCGCCCCAAGGGCCTTGAAAAGCGCCCTTATCCGCGCCTCATAGCCGTGATGGTCGGCCCCCCAGACGTCCACCATGGCCGAGAAGCCCCTCTCCGCCTTGTCCCTGTGGTAGGCGATATCGGAGGCGAAGTACGTCATGGTTTTATCGGCCTTTATCAAAACCCTGTCCTTGTCGTCCCCGAAATCCGTCGTCCTGAACCATAGCGCGCCCTCGGATTCGTAGATAAATCCGCGTCTGCGAAGTTCCTCTATCGTGTCCATGACCAGGCCCCTGTCGTGGAGGCTCTTTTCGCTGTACCAGGCGTCGAATCTTACCCCGAAGTCGTCAAGGTCTTTTTTTATGCGTTCGAGCATCGCCTCGCGGCCGAAGTCCTGAAAGCTCGGAGCACCAGCGTAATCCGGCTGATATCTCTGCATGTAATCCCGCGCTATGTCCTTGACGTACTCGCCCCTGTAGAAGTCCTCCGGGAATTCGACATCCTCACCCTCAAGTTCGAGCAGGCGGAGCCGGATCGACTCGCCGAGGGTCTGCATCTGGCGGCCCACGTCGTTTATGTAGTACTCCCGCGCGACCTCGTACCCGGCGGCCTCGAGAACGTTGGCGAGCGCGTCTCCCACGGCAGCGTTCCTGCCGTGGCCTATGTGGAGCGGCCCGGTCGGGTTTGCGCTCACGAACTCGACCTGTACCCTTCGCCCTTTTCCGGCGTCAAGCCTTCCGAAGTCCTCGCCCTTTTTCAGGATGTCTTCGAGGACGGCGCGATAGAAGGGCTTTCCGAGAAAGATATTTATGAACCCGGGGCCGGCTACCACAGCCTTTTCCACGGGCGGTATCTTCGCTATCATTCCGGCCAGCATCCGGGCTATCTCCACCGGAGGCTTTTTCTCGAGGGGCGCGAGTAGCATGGCCACGTTCGTCGAGAAGTCCCCGAACTCCTCTTTCTTCGGCGTCTCGACGATGATATCCGGGCGGGCCTCGCCAATGAGGCCCTGGCCCGCGGCCTCGTCGAGCGCCTTGCCTATTATCCGGACGACGTCCTTCCTCATCCCTTCAGCTCCACGATCTCCTTATACTCCTGCGGCCTCCTGTCCCTCAGGAAGACCCATTCGTTCCTCATCCTTTCCACCTCGCCGAAGTCGATCTCCGCGAGCGCCACGCCGGGGAGCTGGCCTATCGGGCCGTGAACGAACTCCCCGTCCGGCCCCACGCAAAAGCTCCTGCCGTAGAACTCCTGACGTTCCTCCCTGCCGACGCGGTTGACCCTGAAGATGAAGATCCCGTTCGCGTGGGCCGCGGACATTATCGCCCGCTCCCATTTCCTCTGAGAATGCTCGAAGGCCGACGCCGTCGGCACGAACACCGCCCGTGCGCCCTTGAGCGCCAGTATCCTCATCCCTTCCGGGAAGAATATATCCCAGCAAAGCTGCACCCCTATCCTGCCGAACGGCGTGTCGAAGACCGGGAAGCCGAGGTTCCCCGGCTTGAAATACTCCCTTTCCTCCCACAGCGGGAGGCGCGGCACGTGAATCTTCCTGTATTTGCCGATTATCTCGCCCTTCTGCCCGATGACGAAGGCGGTATTGAAATACTCTTCGCCGTCCTTCTCGAATATGCCCGCTATTATGACGGCCTCTTTTTTCGAGGCCGCCTCCCGAAGCGCGGTTATCGTCGGCCCGGCCTCGGTCTCGGCGATGGAGAAGTTCGACGGGTCTATCGACGAAGGGAACCACCGGGAGTTGAAGAGCTGCGGCAGGGTTATTATGCGCGCGCCCTCGTCCGCCGCGAGGCCTATGAGCTCTCCGGCCTTTCTAAGATTTTCGGCAAGGCCGCGTGACGCGGCGAGCTGTATGCCGGCTGTCTTCACTTTTTGTTCCATCTTTGATTTCTTCCCTGGAATCGGCGCAGGCAGGAACCCTGATCTCGATCAGGGCCAATCCCTTCCGCCGTTCGGCGGATCGTCCGGCTTCACGGACCCGTCCGGCCCGGTCTTGCCGTGCGGCGCGCAGGCCGGAGCCGCGCGCTACTTCGCGTCATCGATCCTGTAGACCATCTCCCGCTTTCCTATCATGCCAAGGTCTTTTCTCGCGATGAACGCCACGTATCTTTTGTCGGTCTTCAGGAGCCGTATCTCCTCTTCGAGAACCCTGTTCTCCTCCTCTATCGACTTGCTCCGCTTCACGATGCCGTCGCGTTCTTTCCTGAGCCTGTAAACGTCATAGAGGCCGTTCTTTCCGAAGACCGTAAATGCCAAAAAAGACAGTATCCCGGCGATAAAAAAGTATCTTTTTCCGCAGCCCTGAAAAAAATTTGTCTTCACCCGATAACGATTATCAGAGTGCACCCCAAAAGTCAAGGAAAGCCGCGCCCGCCGCAGGCCCTTTTTCATAAAAATGTTGACAAGAAACGCCGAGTTGCTATTATATATTTACCATCAGTCTCCCCCGTGGCCATCGCGGACATGACGCTGGCGTGGCGCGCCTTCCGTCGGTCGGGCGCGGCGGCCATGGATACAGACGCGAGGTCCCATGAATAAACTCGGTTGTCCAAGATGCGAAAACGTCTTCTTCACGGCCGCCAGGGACGCGAGCCTGCGCTGCCCGTATTGCGGCTTTATAATGAAGGCCGAAGAGTACGACAGACGCGTGCGGGAGAGGACCACGGCCCAGAAGCCCTGCGACATCGTCAAGGGAGATATAAGCGTGCCGGCGAAGACCGTGGACGTCTCGGAGGCGGGGATGGGCATCAAGATGATGGGCTATCTGCCGTTCGACCAGGACGAGCTGGTCAACATCTCCGTAAAGGAGCTCGACATAGAGAAGCAGGCGCGGGTCGTATGGACCAGGAAGTTCTACGGCATATCAAGGGCGGGGTTGAGCTGGCTCTGAGCCGGGCCGTTTCCAGACGGGACGAACAAAAAGGTCGATAAGCCTGGCCAGGTCCGAGTTTCCGGCAAAGCCGGGCTTTTTTATTGCGCGGGCGTTTTGTCCGCGCCCGTCAAAAGGCTCTTTGTCCCCTTTTTCATGCACCATGTCCGCCGGCGGGATGTCCCCGGCAGGAAAAATACAGGAAAGACGCCGTCCATGGAAAAAAAGGAAACCTGCGCCGGGGTCCTCAGCTGCCAGGCGCTCAAGAAGGCCATAAGGAAAAAAGAGATATTCTCGACGAGCGAACCGGTGCGCGAAGACCAGATCCAGCCCGCGAGCCTTGACCTGCGGCTCGGCGCAAGGGCCTTCAGGCTCGTCTCCAGCTTTCTGCCGGAGAGCTTCGACGTGATGGAGAAGCTCCGCGCCCCGGATGTCTACGGCTCGGACCTCGTCATGTACGAGTCCGACATCTCGAACGGCGGGATACTCGAAAAGGGCCACGTCTATCTGATACCGCTCATGGAGGAGCTTCGCCTTCCCGGCCACATAAGGGGCAGGGCGAACCCGAAGAGCACGACCGGAAGGCTCGATATATTCGCCAGGGTACTGAGCGACCGCAACTCGCGCTTCGACGACATCGCCCCGGGCTACAGCGGCGGCCTCTTCCTCGAAGTCCTGCCCAGGTCGTTCACGATAAAGGTAAAGGCCGGGCTGTCGCTTGCGCAACTCCGCCTCATGACCGGCGAGTGCTCGCTTACAGACTCGAAGCTCAAGAGCCTTCACGGCTCTTCCCGCCTGCTCTACGACGGAGCCGGACACCTGAGCGCGGAAGAGATAAAGATATCGAAGGGGCTGTACATGAGCGTAGACCTCAGGGGGGACGGGAACAACGGGGTCATAGGCTACAAGTCGAAGAGGAACAGCCACGTCGTAGATCTCACGAAGAGAAACCACTATGCCGTCGGGGACTTCTGGGACCCCATTCACAGGAACAGCAAGAACACGCTCATCCTCGAACCGGAGGACTTTTACATACTCAGTTCCAGGGAGAGGATAAGAGTCCCGCCCCGGTACGCCGCCGAGATGGTCGCGTACGAGGCCGGCTCCGGGGAGCTCCGGACGCATTACGCCGGGTTCTTCGACCCCGGCTTCGGCCACGGCGCTAACGGCGAGGTCGAGGGCACGAAGGCCGTCCTCGAAGTCCGCGCCCACGACGTGCCGTTCATGATCGCCGACGGCCAGACCTTCTGCAAGCTCAACTACGAAAAGATGCTGGAGGCCCCTGAGAAGGTCTACGGCCCGAAGATAGGCTCGTCGTACCAGTTCCAGGGTATAACCCTGAGCAAGCAGTTCAAGAACCTTTAACCGCGTTTTATTAACGCCCCGCGGAAAGCCGCGGGGAATCAAAAACCTCTATTCGGAAGCCGCAGGGCGCAGTTGCCGGGGAATCAACCGTGAAAAGATCGAATACGCGCCATCGCGCGAAGGCGGCGCAACGGACGGATGGTTTTGCCGCATCAGCAGGGCGCGGCGAATTAACACTGAAAAGATCGACCCTGGAAACATTAAGATGGCCAGTTCCAGAGATATCGGAGGTTTGAGGCAGGAGATAACCGGCATCGCGCTCCTTGCCTTCGCGCTCTACCTCGGCGTCAGCCTTTTTTCCTACGAAAGCTCCTCCGACTGGGGCGGCTTCGTGGGCCATCACGTCTCCGGGGCCTTCCTTTACGCCATCGGCTATACTTCGTACATTTTTCCTTTTATCCTCGTATTCATATCCATAGAGTTTCTCCTCAGGCGCTTCAACGACTTCAGAATAACCCTGCCCGCGAGCTTCGCCGTATTCGTTATCGCGTCATCGGCCCTTTTAAGCGCAGA
>JAKAIQ010000115.1 GCA_021825035.1 Deltaproteobacteria bacterium
ACATACCGGTAGTCGCAACCAATGACTGCCATTACCTGGAAAGAAAAGACTCCAGGGTCCATGACATACTTCTATGCGTTCAAACAGGCGCGACCGTTAATACGCCCGGCAGGTTCAGGTTCGCCACAGACGAATTCTACGTAAAATCCCCCTCCGAGATGGCCGAATCGTTCAGGGATATCCCGGAGGCCATCTCGAACACAATCGAGATAGCCGAGCGGTGCAACTTCGAGATGAAGCTCGGTAAAAGCCATCTGCCCGACTTTCCGGTGCCGTCAGGAGAGACGCTCGACAGCCTTATAGAAACGAAGGCAAAGACAGGGCTCGAGAAAAGGATTGCTGCGATGCACGCGGAAGAAGATTCGCTCAAATGGACTTATTATGAGAGGTTGCGGAAGGAACTCCATGTAATTAAGGAAATGGGGTTTTCAGGATACTTCCTGATTGTCAACGACTTTATTGAATACGCCAGATCCAACGGCATCCCGGTGGGGCCGGGCAGGGGCTCGGCGGCAGGCAGCCTCGTGGCCTATTCGCTCGGGATAACCAATCTCGACCCCATAAAATACAACCTTCTCTTCGAGAGGTTTCTGAATCCGGACAGGATAAGCCTGCCGGATATTGACATAGACTTCTGCTTTGAAAGGCGCGATGAGGTAATAAGATATGTAACCGATAGATACGGAGCGGACAACGTCACGCAGATAATAACGTTCGGACAGATGAAGGCAAAGGCATGCATACGCGACGTCGGCAGGGCGCTCGATATGCCGTATGGCGACGTAGACCGGATCGCCAAGCTCGTCCCGAATCAGATAAACATAACTATAGACGAGGCCCTCGAACAGGAGCCCAGACTTCTCAAATTGACTCAGGAAGATGCCAGGGTAAAGGAGCTCATTGACGTTGCCAGGGCCCTCGAAGGCCTTCCAAGGCACGCTTCCACGCACGCTGCCGGGGTGGTCATTTCCAACAGGCCTCTTATCGAGTATCTGCCTCTTTATATGGGCCAGAAGGATAACATCGTTACCACCCAGTATCCGATGAAGGACGTCGAGAAGATAGGGCTTGTAAAATTCGACTTCCTCGGTTTGAAGACCCTGACGGTCATAGACAGGGCCATAAAGATGATAAGACGCAACAGGGGCGCTGAGATTGACATCAATAACATCGCTCTTGACGATGCCGACACCTACAGGCTCATGGCAACCGGGAACACGAACGGCATTTTCCAGCTTGAAAGCTCCGGGTTCAAGGATCTTCTGAGGAGACTGAAGCCGGAGACGTTTGAGGATATTGTGGCAGCCGGCGCCCTTTACAGGCCGGGACCTTTGCAGAGCGGCATGGTCGATGACTTCATAAACAGGAAACACGGCAGGGTCCCCATCCAATACGAGGTGCCGCAACTCAAAGATATACTCGAAAATACCTATGGCGTAATGGTCTACCAGGAACAGGTCATGGAGATCGCCAGGGTGCTTGCCGGATTTACTCCCGGAGACGCCGATGTGCTCAGGAAGGCCATGGGCAAAAAGCTTCTCGAAGAGATGACGGTGCAGAGGACAAAATTCCTCGAAGGATCGAAAAAGATGAACATACCGCCAAAGAAGGCGGAGAAGATATTCGACCTTATGGCAAAGTTTGCCGGATACGGGTTCAACAAGAGCCATAGCGCCGCATATGCACTCATATCCTACCAGACCGGCTATCTGAAAGCCCATTATCCGGTCGAGTTCATGGCCGCTCTCCTTGGTTCCGACATGGGCAATACCGATCAGGTGGTAAAATACATCAATGAATGCAAGGAAATGGGCATAGCCGTTGACCCTCCTGACCTGAATGAAAGCTCGACGGCGTTTACGGTTTCCGGCGAGAGAATACGATTCGGGCTTGCCGCGATAAAAAATGTAGGCACTGCCGCCATCGACGAGATACTTTCGGTGCGCAACGATGCCCCGTTCTCTTCTCTCGTGGATTTCCTGAGCAGGGTGGACTCGAGAAAGGTCAATAAAAAAGTGGTTGAGAGCCTCATAAAGTGCGGGGCCTTCGATTCTACCGGCGAAGGACGGGCGCTTCTTCTGTCCTCGCTTGACACGGCGATGGAAACGGCCCAGGGTGTGCAACGAGACAGGAACGTGGGACAGTCGTCGCTGTTCGACACATTGGGGGCGCCGGGAAAAGCCGGCGTGGCTGTCAAGAACACGCCCATGTCGGGAGGCGCCGCCCCACTCGGCGAAAAAGAGATTTTAGCTCTGGAAAAAGAAACTCTCGGTTTTTATTTCTCTTCCCATCCGCTATCGGGCTGCAAAAAAGAACTGGAACTGTATACCTCCGGACCGATCGAATTACTTGCCGAGAAGCCGGACAAGAGCGAGGTCTCGATAGGCGGCATAATAACCGAGCTCAAGGAGATAACGACCAAAAAAGGCGACAGGATGGCTTTTTTACGCGTCGAGGACCTTGGGGGCTCAGTAGAAGTGATCGTATTTTCGGAACTTTATAAAGTCGTGAGAGATCTATTGTCTTCGGACGCTCCCCTTGTCATTGCCGGCCGGCTCGATAAGGAAGAAAACGAAGTAAAGCTCGTTGCTTCCGACATCGCCCCTCTGGAAGATGCGGGCATTCTGAAGAACATAAAGACTAAGGACACGCATATATCCGTATCCGCCGGTGATCTTGATGCCACAAAGCTCGACGAACTTAAAGCCCTTCTCAAGTCAAGTCCCGGCGCGTCGCAGGTCTACCTGCACATTATTTATCCCGAAGACGGCGAGGTAATAATCGGCCTTAACGACCAGCTAAGGATAAACCCGGCCGGCGATCTTTCAGCCAGGATAAGAGAACTTATCGGCGCGGAGATGAAAACCGTCTGAGGCGCTTTTAAAGCATTCTGAGCAAGGAGAACCATTGATGGTCTACAGACACTGGCTTGAATTCGAAAAACCGGTAGAGGAACTGGAAAGAAAGATCGATGAACTGAAGACCTATAATGCCGATGGCTACAGGGCCGATGAAATAGCCAGGCTCGATAAAAAGGCTAAGAGTCTCCTCAGGGAGATATATCTCAAACTAACGCCGTCACAGGTGACCACGGTGGCGAGGCACCCGGACAGGCCATACGCCCTAGATTATATACAGAATATCTTCGAGGATTTCGTCGAGCTGCACGGGGACAGGCGTTTCAGGGACGATCCGGCCATTGTCGGCGGATTGGCGCGGCTTGACGGGAAACCTGTTGTCGTGCTCGGCAACCAGAAGGGCAGAAACACCAAGGAAAAGATATACAGGAACTTCGGAATGCCGAATCCTGAAGGCTATAGAAAGGCATTACGCCTGATGGATCTCAGTGAGCGCTTCAGGTTGCCGTTATTCACATTGATAGACACTCCGGGGGCGTATCCCGGCGTAGGAGCCGAGGAACGGGGACAATCCGAGGCAATCGCGAGCAATCTCTTGAGAATGTCGATGCTGAAGTCGCCCATCATCAGCACCGTCATCGGCGAAGGGGGAAGCGGCGGCGCTCTTGCGATAGGGGTGGCCGACAGGCTTCTCATGCTCGAGTTCTCGACCTACTCCGTCATCTCTCCCGAAGGTTGCGCCGCGATACTGTGGAAAGACGGAAGCAAGGCGGATCTTGCGGCAAGAGCGCTTAGGCTCAATGCCGCGGAACTCTACAGGCTCGGCGTCGTAGACAGGATAATAAAGGAACCGATAGGCGGCATTCACCGGGATACGGAGACAGGATACAATAATTTAAAGACGGCCTTATTGTCGGTTCTCAAGGAACTCAATTCCCAGTCCACCGAAAGTCTGGTTGAAAACCGGTACAAGAAGTACAGGAATATGGGAGTGTTTGCCGAGGGAAAAGGGCTTTAACGCAGTTAGACTTTTCAGGGCACGTCCTGGCGGCGCCATTCAATGCGGAACAGGCGATATCGTTAAATAGCTGTTGATTTTTCGTTTTGAATAAATTAAGCTATCATATTAATATTCAAAAGAAATTTAACTCGTGAAAAACAAGCTGTCACAGATAGAGGCGTTGAGGTGTCGCATAGACGCGATTGATTTGAGGATTCTGAATCTCCTCAACTCGAGGACAAGGCTCGTAATAGATATTGGAAAGGCCAAGTCGAAGGAGAACCGCGATTTTTACGCGCCGGATAGAGAACGTCAGATATACGAAAGGCTTACCGAAAGGAACAACGGGCCGTTTCCAAATACCGCCTTGAAGCATGTCTTCAGGGAAATCATGAGCGCATCGCTTTCGCTCGAGAAACCCATAAGAATAGCTTTTTTGGGGCCGATGGCGACCTTTACGCATCAGGCTTGCATCAAGTATTTCGGTCTCTCAGGCGAATTCGTCCCCAAAAAAGACGTCGCTGACGTCTTCGATGACGTGGAAAAAGGGAGGGCTGATTTCGGGGTTGTTCCGATAGAGAACACGATCGAGGGTGTTGTAAGCCATACCCTCGACATGTTCGTCTCCTCACAACTCAGAATATGCGCCGAGGTAATGATCGAGGTTTCTCTCGCGCTTTTGAACAAGACCGGCAGGGTGTCTGACATAGAAAAGGTGTGCTCCCATCCGAATCCGCTGGCCCAGTCCAGATTATGGCTTAAAAATAACCTTCCGGATGCCGTTCTTTTTGATGTGTCTTCCACTGCACAGGCCGCCCAGATGGCTTCGGAAGACAGCTCGATAGCGGCAGTCGCCAGCCTCGCGGCGGCTCCGCTGTATGATCTGCGTGTTCTCGAAAAGAATATAGAGGATATATCGAATAACTATACCAGGTTCCTTGTCATCGGTAAGAAGGCCGGCAAAAAGACGAGGGAAGACAAAACGTCTCTTATGTTTGCCATTAATGACGCCCCCGGCGCCCTTTACTCGATGCTTAAACCATTCGCCAAAAGGAATATCAATCTTACCAAGATAGAATCCAGGCCGCTCAAGACAAAGGCATGGGAATATGTGTTTTATGTCGATCTCGACGGCCACATAACGGACAGGAAGGTCAAGGAGGCCTTGTGTGAACTCGAGGGGTTGTGCTCGTTTATTAAAGTGCTGGGTTCTTATCCCAAATCCATATGAACCGCCTTTTCAAAGGGGTCGGTAAAATGATCTCAAACGATAAAGTCTTGAAACTGAATGTCCCGGAAAATATCGACTCGCTTGTCCCATATCCGCCTGGTAAACCGATAGAGGAACTCGAGAGGGAACTGGGTATAAGCGGGTCTATAAAGCTTGCAAGCAATGAAAACCCTCTTGGGCCATCGAGCAAGGCAATTGAAGCGATAGCTGGAGCCTTGAGAAACCTTCACAGGTATCCCGACGGAAGCTGCTTTTATCTCAGGGAAAAGCTCGCAAGCTTCCTTGACGTATCGCCCGAAATGCTCGTGTTCGGCAATGGCTCCAACGAGATAATCGAACTCCTTGTGCGGACTTTTCTGCAAAGAAACGACGAGATCATAATGGCCTCGCCCACCTTTGCGGTTTATCCTATAGTAGTTAAGTCTGTAGGCGGCAAGTCTTTGGAGGTGCCGCTCAAGGACTTTCGCCATGACCTAGACGCCATGGCCGAGTTGATAAACACAAAGACGCGGATGATTTTCATCGCCAATCCAAATAACCCTACCGGCACTATCGTAACCGGCGATGATTTCGACAGGTTTATGAAGAAGGTACCGGAGGGCGTGGTTGTATGCGTGGACGAGGCATATTTTGAATTCGTTGAAAGCCGGGCATTCCCTGACGTCATGCGCCACATAAGAGAAGGACGGCCCGTTCTCCTTCTCAGGACTTTTTCCAAGATATACGGGCTCGCGGGCTTAAGGATAGGGTACGGGGTCTCAAACCAGGGAATAATCGATTATATGAACAGGGTGCGCCAGCCATTCAATGTGAATTCGCTCGCTCAGGTCGCGGCAATCGCCGCCCTTGATGATAGAGACCACATTGCGAGAACAAGGCAAAACAACGCCGCCGGGCTCAAGTATCTTTTCGGCAAAATTATGAGCCTTGGATTTGAATGCGTGCCGACGGAGGCTAATTTCTTTCTTGTGAGATTAAACCCCGGGGACGGCTCAAGGGTTTACAACGAGCTTTTGAAAAAAGGAGTCATCGTCAGGCCCATGGCAAGCTACAATATGCCCGACTATATACGCGTGACCGTGGGATTGCCCGAAGAGAATAAAAGATTCATCGAGGCGTTCTCGCAGCTTGCAGGAGAATGAGGTCATCCGGACGCATGGCGCTGCAGGGCCGATCTCATCCGTGCCGGCCCGGCATGTCATGCGGCAATGATGTTGCTCAACCGCCGCACACGGCAGCGGAGCCGCGAAAAAAAATCAATAGACCGGAGGTTTCTATGATAATCGTCTTAAAGAAGGATGCAACCCCGGAAATAATTGACCATGTCGTAGAAAAGATAAAGGGTACGGGGCTTGCCGTGCATATCTCGAAAGGAAAGGAAAGGACCATTATAGGAGCCATTGGGGACGAGTCTCTCTTGTCATCCATACAACTCGACGCTCTGCCAGGCGTAGAAAACGTCATGGCTATATTAAAACCATACAAGCTCGTGAGCCGGGAATTCAGGAAAGAGGGCACTGTAATCGAGTTCGGCGGACTCGCGATAGGTGATAATGCGGTGACGGTCATTGCCGGCCCATGCAGCGTCGAAAACAAGAATTCCCTTATCGATACTGCAAAAAAAGTCCAGGCTTCAGGCGCAAAGATACTTCGCGGCGGAGCATTCAAGCCGCGCACGTCTCCTTACGACTTTCAAGGTCTTGGATTCGACGGGCTCAAGCTTCTCGCCGAGGCAAAGAAAGCCACGGGATTGCCGATAATCAGCGAGCTCATGGACCCAAGAGATACCGAGACGTTCTGCGAATATGTAGATATCGTGCAGATAGGAGAT
>JAKAIQ010000116.1 GCA_021825035.1 Deltaproteobacteria bacterium
CGTTTTTCAGCATCAGCGCCTCCGAGTTCATAGAGATGTTCGTTGGGGTAGGGGCCTCCCGCGTCAGGGATCTCTTTAAAAGGGCCCGCGACATGAAACCGAGCATAGTTTTCATAGACGAGATAGATTCCATCGGCCGCACCAGGGGCACCGGGCTCGGAGGAGGCCATGACGAGAGAGAGCAGACATTGAACCAGCTTCTGAGCGAGATGGATGGATTCGAGCCGCACGAAGAGATAATCGTCATTTCGGCCACGAACAGGCCCGACGTGCTCGATCCGGCTCTTCTGAGGCCCGGCCGTTTCGACAGGCACATAGTAATAGACAGGCCCGGCAGAAAAGACCGGGCGGCCATCTTGCAGGTTCATCTGAAGAATAAAAAGGTCGCCGATGACGTCAACCTCGATGATATCGCCAAGGGTACGCCTGGAATGACCGGAGCGGACCTTGAAAACCTCGTGAACGAAGCCGCCCTTCAGGCCGCGAGAGAAGGTAAGGACAGGATCTACAGGAAACAGTTTGAAGAAGCGGTAGACAAGATATTGATGGGCACCAAAAGGGAGGAGCCGTTCAGCGCCGAGGAAAAAAAGATCACGGCATATCATGAGGCGGGCCATGCCCTCGTATCTTTCAAGCTTCCTTATACGGATCCTATTCACAAGGTCAGCATAATTCCGAGGGGAATATCCATGGGCGTCACTCAATTCGTACCCGAGGAGGACAGGCATTATTATCCGAAAAAATACCTCGTGAACAAGCTCAGCGTGGCGCTCGCCGGAAGGGCCGCCGAAAAACTCGTCTTCAGCGACGTGAGCAGCGGCGCGCAGGAAGACCTCAAAAGCGCCACCAGCCTTGCAGAGAAGATGGTCGCCCAATGGGGCATGAGCGATAAGGTGGGGCCGATGAATCTCGGAAGGGGAGAGGAGCACCCTTTCCTCGGAAGGGAGCTTGCCATGCCCAAGCGGTACAGCGAAGACATGGCGTGGATCATTGACCAGGAGATACGGAGTCTCATAATCGAGGCGGAATCGAAGGCTGACGAGATTCTTAGCGTCAATCGGCGCGTTCTCGAAAGCCTTGCCCAAGCTCTTCTCAAGGAAGAAACTATCGACAGAGGCGAGGTTGAACGGATAATAAAGGAGACCGAATCAGGTGAAAAGGACGCCATGGCCAATTGAAAGGCGCGTCAATGGTTCTGTATCTATTTTTCATGGCCTGATGGCCCGCCTTTTTGCGCCTTTATAAAAAGCAAGACCCGTTCTTGCAATTTCCCGGCGGAAAAAATATAATTTGTGCAGTGCCGGTCATGATATGAGTGGAATGAAAAAAATGAAAGTCTTTATTGCCGACGATCATCCGGTCTTAAGGGATGGGATAAAGCCGATATTTTCGCAACTGCCGGATTTCGACATCGCCGGAGAGGCTCAGACCGGCGCCGAGACCCTTGAAAAGGTTGTTTCTTTGAAACCGGACGTCATAATAATGGACATCACCATGCCGGATATGGACGGCATAACGGCGACCAGCCAGATTACGGAGAAGTTGCCGGAGGCAAAGGTCGTCATACTGTCCATGCATACGGACGTTCAACACGCCATAGACGCCTTCAGGGCCGGCGCCACGGCGTATGTGCTGAAGGATTCGAGGCCTGAGGAACTGCTGCTTGCCGTAAAAAAGTCGATGGCCGGCCAGAAGTATGCGAGCCCGGCCGTTGCCGAGGGACTGCTTAATGACTTCGTAGAAGTCATTAAGAAAGGCCCGAGCCATGATCCTTTCGATTCGTTGAGCGACAGGGAAAAAGAGGTTCTTGCGCTCATTGCGGATGGCTCGACGAGCAAGGAGATAGGAGAAAAGCTGTTTATATCCATATCAACCGTGAAGAGCCACAGGAACAACATAATGAAAAAATTGAATATCGGCGATATGGCCGGCTTGATCAAGATGGCGATACGTAAAGGCATGATCGCGTCGGATTGACGGTTTTGTCACTTTCTTCACGCGCCTTCCAGTTATCGGTAAACCCCTTGAATAGAATAGTTTCCTACCAGTCGAAAGATTGCCGGACGAAAAGCTGAGAGCTTCGTATAACCGGCGATACGGGCGTGTCCATTATTGCGGCTCGCTTTAGCCTAAAGAAATTCATTATTTGTCCGATAAATAGATTGATGGCGCTTCGTGATAGCGCGGCGCCGGGTGTCCTGCCCAGAGTTTCCAGCCCGGATTACCTCGACCTTCCTTTTGCAATTTTCCATCCTTCCGCCCCCTGTCCATCAGGGGGCAGGGCTTCTTTTCAGGAATCCCGGATATCTTTAAAGCATCGAGTTTCAATTCGATTTCCTGAAATGAGCGCCTGATCTGAATGGGGCCTTTTTACGCAGGCCCTCACCCTGCCGGACCAGTCGGACTCCGCTACTATCTCCTTCAGAGGCCCGTCTCCCGATACCTGAACGACTACCTTCTGGCCTTCCTTCATGTAAGCGGAGAGAAGGATGGCTCCGCTTATCACCCTGCCGAGGGCCGCCGATACGGTGGGGTAGGTGTCGTGGATCATCCTCGCCCTTTCAACCGTAGCAATGTCGATAAGGCTGGCGACCAGCAGGGTCCCGTCGTATGTCATTCCTTTTGGAAGATGGTCCTCCATGTTTGTTGCTCCACGGCTCATTTTCATTTATATACGGAAATTAGGCGAAATCAACCCGGGGCATGCTCGCCGCGGTAGTTCCAATCTTTTGCGGCTTATGAGCGGTATCGAGGGCAAAGAGGAGGGGACATTAAAAGGCGTTTGTTTGCCTGTAGCCTCTAAAGTCTCTGCCGAAATAAACATGATACACCTTGAGAACTTTGCTTCCTCTTTTCATCTCCAGGCTTTTTATTTTGTCGATTTTCTCGAAAAGCAGCCCTGGATATGTGAGGTTTATATCGGGCGCGCCCGTGACGATCATGGCGTTAATGCCTTTTTCAGGGCCTGCAAGGAGGTTGTACTCATCGAACTTTCCGGCGAACGCGAGTTTGTAGACCATGGGATGCGAAGGCACGTAAAAGGAAAGCTCTGAGGTAAGCTGCCGGGAATCCGTCAGTATTATTAAACCCTTGGGCGAGTCCTTGCGCAGGTTCTCCAGGACAGGCTCGAGCCCGGCGCCGAGCTTCCTCCAGCCGTGGAACTGGTCGGTTATGTCGTTTTTGAAGGGCAACACCGGATAGATGGCCTGGACGAAGGCGGAGCACGTAAAAATGAAGGCCATGCCGGCTACCAGACCCGCCACTGCCTTTTTTTTGAAAAAGCGGCTTTCAAAGTATAGGGGTGGCAGGAGGATGAAGGCTGAAAAGTATGCCGACATTGGCCAGTTGCCTTCTACCTTGGCCTTGAGGCTCGAATATGCGAAGAATAGAAGCACGAAGGATGACATCGATACGAGGAGTAAAAGCCGCCAGTCCCGCTTCCTGTACCATAAAAAAAGGCCATACACCATGGCGAAGACGCAGGCGATGAAAAGCAAAGGCGAGACGAGCAAAGACTGGCTTCCGATATATTGGAGGAACGAGGCTGCAGGTTCGACCTTGCCACTGAAGCCGTGGCCAAGCTGGAACCTGAAAGAAGACCAGTCGTTTTGGCTATTCCACACGATAACAGGCGAAAAAAACAGCAGGGCGATAACGCCCGCCACATAAGGCTCTTTTCTTTTCATCCAGAAACGATGTGCTTTTGACAGCAGAAGGAAGATGGCGAAGGCTGGAATAAAAAGTATCATTATATATTTACTGAGCAGCCCCAGGCCGATGGATACTCCAAGCCCGTACCACCACCACGCTTTTTCCGTCTTTATCGCCCTTATGCCGGAATAAAGAGCTATCATCCAGAACGTGGCAAAAGGCGGATCGATCGTGGCAAGGACGCCCCCGGCAGCGTAAACCGGAGTGATTGTAAAAAGGATTGAGGAGTAAAAGCCCGTTCTTGCGTCAAAAAGCTCTTTGCCGGCGAGATACATCAGTAAGGTGACGATACCGGAGTTTATTACCGAAGGGAGCCGGACAGCCAGGACGGTGTCGCCTAACATCCATGTGAATGCACGGATGAGATACATCTGCAGGGGAGGGTGGTCGAAGTATGAAAGACCGAGATGGCGCGACAGGTCCCAATAATACGCCTCGTCGGGGATGAGGTCAAGCAGATTGGCGTATATGAGGCGGAATACGATGGTTGACGCTATTAGCCACAGGAGCCGCCTTTCATAGAGTTTATCATTCAACACTCGCGCAGACCTCTCTACGCTGTCCGTGCTTGAGGCGTATCTTCGGCACGTTGGCAAGGCTCTGAAGGAGGGTCTTGAGGTCGAGAGAGGATTTGCCGACCCGTCTGTCTTCGAATATTATCGGGACTTCCTTGAACCTGAATCCTTCCCTGTGCGCTATGTAAGAGACTTCCTGAAGCATCGAAGGGCCGGTCGATACGTAGCCGGGACAGCGGAGGACCGCTTCGACAACCGACCTCCTCATGACTTTGTAGCCGGACGTCGTATCTCTGTAAGGCAGCCTCAAAATCAGGCGGATGTAAAAGTTGGCGAAATGCGTCAGAATGCGCCGCGTCGTCCCCCTGCCGATGTCCCCGCCGCCCTCGACGAGCCTTGAACCCACGAGCACGTCGCACGAGGCCATATCCTTCAGGAAGTTCCTTATATAGGAAGGATTATGCGAAAGGTCGGCGTCGAGTTCGATAATGAATTCAGCCCCGAGATTAAGGGCGTATTTATAGGCGGCAAGGCTCGCTGTCCCCCTGCCGCGCATGCCGATTCTCCTCAGAAGGTGTACCCTCGGGTCTTTTTTTGAACATGCCTCGACGATCTCCCATGTGCCGTCGGGTGAATCGTCGTCGGCTATTATAATGCCGATATCCGCACCCTGGGCGAGGACGCCGTCTATAAGCTTTTTTACGTTTCCTGCCTCATTATAGGTGGGCACTATCGCCACAGCTCTCAGTCGCATTTCTCCTCTTTTTTTAATCATGATCGAATGTCAGTCTAACATCCATAAAAACGGCCGTGCTCGTTTTTCAGCGGCTCGACGCTTTTTTTATTATTCTCGAACGTCCCGGCAAACGCCGAAAAGGTGGTAAACTCCGCAAGCTCCTTGAGCCAGGCGAGATAGTCATGGACCTTACCGAGCATTTCCTTGCCGCACGGACGCTTCACATAAAAAGGAAGCTGCCAGCCGCTTAAATCGCTGAATTCCCATGGATGGAAGAAGATGTTAAGGTATCCGTCCGTCCTCAACGTCCATCGCGACATGTTTTTAAACAGCCAGAGAGGGCTGTTTTTGAAACTCAGCCAGAAAAAAGGATAGCGTATCACCGGGCTCGCCGAGATCGGGATATTCAGCAGGCCTTCCGAGAAATACGGGCGACGGGGCTTGAAGAAGCGCATGTATCTGCCGGGAAGCCAAATCGGATTTTCCGACGAGTTATAAGAATATCCTGCATCCGCAACTGCCTTGCAATCGACGTCTTCCAGCCGCGGCTGCCTGAAACCGCATACCTTCCTGCCGCATATTCTTTCAAGCTCAAGCCGCGACCGCCGCAGATCGCCGGACCGGAAGTTCGAGTGAAAGAAGCCATGAGAGGCTATCTCGTGCCTCGAAGATAACCGTTCGATAATGGCCGGTTGGCTCTCGGCATAGAAAACGGTCGTGAAACAGGTGGCCGTAATGTCCAGGCCGTCGAGGAGGTCGAGGACGCGGACGAGCCCTTCCGTAGAAACGCCGATCTTTTCGTCCAGGCCGATGTCCTGCCCATATTCCTCGGGGATGTCGAACTCCTCCACATCGAGGCTTAAAAGGACTTTCTTAATCATATCTTCCCAGTAAATCCCTGGAGCGTATATATAAAAGATTCAAGAACATTATGGCCGAATCCTTCGTCAATTTGATTTTGCCTTTCTTATATGAATGCATTTCGTTCTCGCAGGCGGAAATCTCGGATATGGCGAATCCGAATTTATTGGCAAGGAAGAGGGCTTCGACGTCGAAGCCGTAACCCGTTATGCCGGTCTTCTCAAAAATACGCCGTGCGGCATAGAGGCGGAAACCTTTGATCCCGGCCTGAGTGTCCTTGAACGGCAGATTCAATACAAGCCTCGCAAGCCTGTTGAAGCCTTCTCCGAGGATATGCCTCCTCAGGCTTGTCCTGCCCTTCCTTTCACTTGACAATTTGCGCGATCCTATGACGACATCGCTCGTCCTCAACCCTTCAATGATGGATTGCAGATGGTCGATCGGATAAGCGAGATCGGAGTCGATGAAACAAAGGGCGTCCGCTTCGACCTGCCCGAACCCAGCCTTTACCGCGTGCCCTTTTCCGCGGTTCTGTCTGTAACCGGAAAAAGAGATGTTTTTCAGCCCAAGTCTTTTTATCCCCAGGCCGAGAATCTCAGCCGTACCGTCATTGGATCCGTCATCGACGAAGAGAAAATGATACTCTGGATTTTTGACCGCAAAAACGGCTACCCCATCGAGACACAGCTGAATGTTCTTTTTCTCATTAAAAGTCGGCAGAATCACGGCCACCGATCGGATCTCAGGTCGCATGGCCTCCGCCGTTACTTGCCATGAAAAATGACCATCTGGCGCTCCGCAGGATATATATGCTCGCGGACAACAATATGGCGGTGGACAGCAAAACCAGGCCAGAGTCGCGCACTACGAGGAATATCCCGCGGTCTATGCATGCCACAGTCTGACTAATAAACAACAATAAGAACGTTATTTTCCACGAAAGAGGCATATGCGCATAGGAGTACTTGCACCAGATCACCGATAAAAGCGCGCTTACAAGGGGAATGGCCATTGAGACATAGTGCGAATGAAAAACAGGGCTTGTTATCAGCATTGCCGGTATGAGCGATCCGAAAAGCACGAT
>JAKAIQ010000117.1 GCA_021825035.1 Deltaproteobacteria bacterium
GGGCCGGAAGAACTCCTAAATAGAAAAAGGATTTGATTGAAAGAAAATAAAAGCGGGGTTTAATGAAATGAAATACGTCGCCGTAATAGGCCTTGAAGTCCACGCCCAGCTCCTTACACATTCCAAGCTTTTCTGCGGATGCCCGGCTCGCTTCGGTGCGGCTCCCAATACGCAGGTCTGCCCGGTCTGCCTTGGGATGCCGGGGGTTCTGCCGGTACTCAACGGGAAGGCCGTCGAGTACGCCGTCATGATGGCGCTTGCCGTAAACTGCAAAATAAATCCCAGGAGCGTATTCGCCAGGAAGAATTACTTTTATCCGGACCTTCCCAAGGGCTACCAGATATCCCAGTATAGCGAACCCCTTGCCGAGCACGGCTCGATTGAGATAGACGTTAACGGGGAAAGAAAAAAGATAGGTATAACCCGCATACATATGGAAGAGGACGCGGGCAAGCTCCTCCACGGGGAGACGATGGAGGACGAGGCCTTCAGCTTCGTCGATCTCAACAGGACCGGCGTTCCCCTTATCGAAATAGTAAGCGAACCCGACATGCGCTCCGCCGAGGAGGCTCAGGCTTATCTCAAGGCCCTCCGCGATATCCTCGTGTACTTGAAGATATGCGACGGCAACATGGAGGAAGGAAGCTTCAGGTGTGACGCAAACGTCTCAATAATGCCGGAGGGAAGCTCCAAATTCGGCACGAAGGCCGAATTGAAGAACATGAACTCCTTCAAGTATGTCAAAGAGGCGATAGAGTACGAAATACGGCGCCAGATAGACACAATCGAAAGCGGCGGTAAGGTTATCCAGGAGACGCGCCTTTTCGACGCGTCCGCAGGCGTTACGGCCCCGATGAGGTCAAAGGAAGAGGCCCACGACTACCGTTATTTCCCGGAGCCGGATCTTCTGCCGCTTTACGTCGAGGACAAACTCGTTGATAAGCTGCGTTCGGAACTTCCGGAACTCCCACGGGCAAAAAGGGAAAGATTCATGGGCGAATACGGCATCCCCGCCTATGACGCCGGGGTGCTCACGTCATCGAGGGAGCTTGCCGATTACTACGAGGCGGTTGTAAGAAATACCGGCGAACCTAAGATATCGTCCAACTGGGTCATGGGTGAGCTTTTAAGGTACCTTAACGAGGAAGGAAAGACCGTATCAGAGTGCCAGGTGAGCCCGGAAAGCATCTCGGATCTTATTAAAATGATCAAAAGCTCAGCGATAAGCGGCAAGATGGCCAAAGAGGTCTTCGAGGATATGTACAGGACCGGGAAGCCGCCGGCGGCAATCGTCAAGGAAAAGGGGATAACCCAGATTTCGGATGAAAAAGAGCTTAAGGGCATTATCGAAGAGGTAATAAAAGCCAACCCTGAAAACCTCGCCAGGTACAAGGCCGGAAAGGACAAGCTCTTCGGTTTTTTCGTAGGTGAAACCATGAAGGCGACAAGGGGGCAGGCCAACCCGCAGCTTGTGAACAATCTCTTGAAGGAACTTCTCGCCAAATAAATCTTGAACGTGACCGCCATTAAGGGAGCATGGTCTACGCTCCGTGATAGGCTTTCTTCAGATCATCGGTCACGATCTTTTTCATCTTGAGCATAGCGTTCATCACACGTCCGGCTTTTTCATGGTCCGGGTCGCCGAGGAGCTTGCCGAGCGCGGCGGGCACGATCTGCCACGATACGCCGAATTTGTCGGCAAGCCAGCCGCACTGTTGGGCCAACGGGTCCCCGCCCTCGGATAGCGTCTCCCAGTAATAGTCCACCTCCTCCTGTGTCTCGCAATTGACGACGAACGATATCGCGGGGAGAAGGTGAAGTGCGGCCCCCCCATTGAGCGCCGTGAAGGACTGTCCTTCGAGTTCGAATGAGACGGTCATCGCCATACCAGCCGGCATGCCGTGCGTCTCATGTCCTGCTTCGGTGTAATGGGTCACGCCGGTTATCTTCGAATTCCTGAAGACGGAAGTATAAAACCTTGCGGCCTCTTCCGCTTGATAGTCAAACCATAAAAACGGTGTGATTTTTTGACTGATGAATCCCATAGTATTATATATAGCCGTAGAGCCTGTAAATGGCAAGCCCCCCGTACTCCCACACGGTTTGCTTAAAGAGCGCAAGCCTCTCGAACGGGCCTTTCATATCCCCCGTATAATCACTTACCGGAGCCGGGTAGCACTCAAGGCCCAATTCCCCGGCTGTAAGGACGACCCTCCGCATATGCGTGGGTGAAGTGACCATAAGGCAGGTCTTCAGTCCGTTTTCGGACATGAATCGGCGCACGTTCTTCAGGTTCTCATAGGTATCGAGCGAGGTCTCGTCCACGGCACGGTCCGTGCTCGGCACGCCGAGACTCGAAGCGGCATTGTCCATAAGATCGGCTTCGGTTGACCGTGCCTTTTTACCTCTTATGCCTAAAACAGTATGCAATATCTTCCTTGAAAGCCCTTGAGCCGCCCCGCCGGAAAAGATTATCCTCGGCGCGTACCCTTCCCTGTAAAGTATCAGCCCCTTAAGAAGCCTCTCGCTCGACGCGCCCCCCAGGCTACCGCCGTAAGAACCGCCACCGAGGACGACGATGAGGTCGGCCTTTCTCATCTCATCTCCCACAATAAGAGGCCTGGCGAGCCAGTTCGCCAGAGGCGTATACATCACTACGAGCATGACAAAAGTGAAAGTAAAGGCGAAAAGCTCGACGAACCATATAAATTTTTTATGTTCCCTTGAGACCTTCAATCCGCCTCCTCTGGATTTACCCGTTACCTCAACGTCCGTATATCACCCTGCCTGAGCGTGACCCTCTCCTTGTCGAAATACTCGAGTACCTCTATGGCGAGCTTCCTTCCACACCCGAGGATGTCCCTGAACTCTGACGCCTTTACGCTTCCTTTAGCCTTAATGTGCGCCGTAAGCTTTTCTTTGGCGGCCTTGACATTATCTCCTGAGACAAAGACGCCTTCACGAAGTTTTACAATGGCCCCAGTCCTTTGAAGGTATTGAAGGACCCTGACGACGTCTTCCTTTTTAAAAGGCATCTCTGTTATGTCGGCGGCGTTAAGCGGCATAAACCCTATGGAAAGACGTTCCATAATCTTATTCTCTATCACAGCGTCGCCACCGCCCTTTACCGACGCCCGGTGAGCCTTGAGGCTTACGACCGATCCTTCCCTTTTCGCAAGCCCGCCGTTTATGATGTCTTTGATGATTTCCTTGAAAAGGGTCTCGGCCTTTACCTCGTTAAGCCCGGGAGCCATCTCTCCTTTAAAGGCCTTAAAAAGCTCCTCCTCCCTTACCCCCGGTTCCATCTGGCGCTCTCTGTGATAGTCCGAAAGGAAAAGGCCGATCTTTTTTTTCAGTTCATCCGCCCTTTTGAGGTCCACGATAAAACCCTCAATGACGCAGAATCCGTGAGCGGCTTTAATGGCGGCTTTTAAAAGGTCTGCGCGCATATTGAACATGAGGCTTAATTCTGCGGAATCGAACCCTATCCCCTTTTCAGGCAAAAGGTCTTGAAGCGTTTTCTCGATCTTTTCAGCGAATGCCTGAAAAGGTATTTTTTTCATAAGCCTAACGGAAAAATGAGGCAGGACGACCTTACCGCCGCCTATGGTCGCGTTGATAGCCGGGTCCCTCAGTATGAAGCGGTCACCCCTCAGCATCAAAAGAGGCTTTTTCAAGATAAGTCTTCCGGGCCTGCTCCCGGAGGACGAGTTCGCGCCAAGCCGTACCATGGCAAGCGTTTCGTCGGTAAGGTGGTGTACTTTTAAAAGCGTCCTGTCCTTCGGTTCTTTTTTCCCGGGGAGGAATTCAAAGAGGCAGTCAACGTTTAAGTGACGCCGGTTCTGTGCGTATTCGGCGAAAAGAGCAAGCGACGGAGAGACGATCATATGGCCTCGATTTATCTCGCCGTACGAGATATTGGCGAGATTGAGAGCCGCCCTCTCTCCAGCCGAGACCTCGTCCACGTCGAGATAAAGGCTCTGGATCCCCCTTACCTTCACACTGACGCCCGACGGGAAAAGCAGCGCCTCGGCTCCCTTTTTTATCGAGCCGGAGGCGACAGTGCCGGTCACGACCGTCCCGAATCCCTTTACCGGAAAAGACCTGTCTATCGGGAGCCTGAAAAACCCGTTATCAGGCGCCCTCCGCGATTCGAGCGCGAGCGCACTTATGAGCGCCTTCAATTCACCTATGCCGTTGCCTGTTACGGCCGATACCTCGACTATGGGAGAGCCTTTCAATGCGGTATTCCGGATCAAATGTCCTATATCCCCTTTTACCCGGGCAAGCCTCGCTGGATCGGCAAGGTCGGATTTCGTTATGACGAATATCCCCCTTTTGCCCCCAAGGAGATGGACAATATCGAGATGCTCCCGTGTTTGCGGCATTATTCCATCGTCTGCCGCCACAACGAAAAGCACGATATCCATACCTGTAACCCCGGCAAGCATATTTTTTATGAACTTCTCATGCCCCGGGACGTCGACTATGGCTGCGCGCTCCGGTTCGCGCGCCGAACCGCCAGATAAATCCAAATACGCGAAACCGAGGTCTATCGTGACTCCTCTTTTTTTCTCCTCCGCGAGCCTATCCGTATCAATTCCGGTAAGCGCCTTTACAAGGGCTGTCTTACCGTGATCGATGTGGCCGGCGGTTCCTATCACGCATGCGATATGTTTAATACCGTGCATATCCGATTCTTATAGACGCGAAAATTGGAAAATCACCCGGTTTTCGTTCCAATGCCTATTCATTTCCTGTCATTGTGACTTTTGGCACACATTTTACAACTGTTTTTTTTTATGATATCATCCGAAAGTCCGGAAATAAAGTATCCTTATCGGGCTGATACAAAGAACGTCATAAACCCAACTGCCGATTTTTGAATCCCTGTTATGAAAGACTTCCCCGATACGTAAGACATTTTAATCAAACCTGCACCCTGTCTTGATCACTTCTTCGACGGCCTGAACCCAAAAACTCAGGAGAAGCTGTAACGGATGCGCATAAACATAGCCAGAGACAACATCCTCGACAAGATACTTAAGAGAAAGAAAAAAAAAGACCTTGAGCCTAACGATATCGACCTGAAAGTCATGCTCAAGGAGATACTCTGGTGGGCGAACAAGTTCGTGCCTTCGGAATCCGGTTCCATACTCCTTGACGATCCTTCCCTTAACGACCTCGGCCAGAAAAACGGGGTACTCTACTTTGTGGCATGCTTCGGCAAAGGCTCCAGAACCCTGGTGGAGACTACCATTCCTTCGAATGTCGGCATTGCTGGAAGCACTTACATGGCGGGCCGGCCATACATGAGTAAAAAAGCCGGACAGGATAAAAAATTCTATCCTGGAATCGACAAAAAAACCAAGTTTACGACGAAATCCATCATATGCTCTCCCATAAAGATAAAAGGCGTAACCATCGGAGTAATAGAGCTGCTGAACAGGCTGAACAGCGTAAATTACTCTCAGTTCGACCTGTCGCTTCTTAAAATATTTGCCGGTTATACATCCACTTTGATACAAAACTCCCTCGATGCAAAGAAGTTCGGAGAGCTTTCCGTAAGAGATAACCTTACAGGGCTTTATAATGATAGGTACTTTTACAGCCGCCTTGTTAAAAACATACGCGCAGCCATGAATAAAGATGGCGACCTGAGCCTCATATTCCTTGATCTCGACAGGTTCAAGGAAGTCAACGATAATCACGGACACCTTGCCGGAAGCCGCGTTCTTGCCGAGGTCGGAGGCATACTGGCTAAAAGTCTTTCCAAAGGCAAGGGGACGCCCGCAAGGTACGGAGGAGACGAATTTATCGTGATACTTCCGGATACGGGCGTTGACGAGGCATATCTGTACGCTGAGAAACTTAGAGCCATGATAGAGAAGTTCGTATTTCTCAGGCATAAATATAATAACGGCAGGGGGAAGGCCTTGAAGATACAGGGGCAGATCACCTGTAGCATCGGCATAGCCTCTCTAAAGG
Source organism: Deltaproteobacteria bacterium (assembly GCA_021825035.1). Lineage (GTDB taxonomy): Bacteria > Desulfobacterota > GWC2-55-46 > GWC2-55-46 > GWC2-55-46 > JAKAIQ01. Next base: position 5,989 of record JAKAIQ010000117.1, read on the forward strand.
CCAATCTCCCTCCCGGCCTTAAGATAAGTAACGAAATCCGTGAACTTCTGATAAAATTATCCGATTCCGCCATGTATTATTCCAAACAAAGCGGCAGAAACAAAACCACCATCGCTAAGTTTCAGTAGTCCGGCCCAGCGCAAAATGCCTGCCCCGAAGAAACAACCGGAACAACCATTTATTCATTATAACTTACCGTTTTTCTTGATATTTTATTATCTTGGCATCCCTTGACAGAGGCAAATCCTGAACCTATAATTTTAATAGAAGAGGATAAGATGGAAAAGAGAAGGGGGTGGCAAGTATGTTTGAGCTTAAGAAATGGGAACCTTTAAGGGATTTGGCAAGTTTCCAGAGAGAGATGCAAAGAGACATGGACGATTTCTTCAGAAGGGTCTTTGGCGGCGTTAGTGCGCTAACTCCTTCGGGTATTTTCAGGAGAGAAGCAAGGGAATGGTATCCCGTGATCGATTGCTTTATCAAGAATAATCAGTTTGTGCTTCATGCGGACCTACCAGGGGTCGATCCTAAAAACGTCGATATTTCATTAACCGGCAATATGCTCACGATAAAGGGCGAGAGAAAGGCTGAATACGACGAGAAGAAAGAAGGGTATCTCTTCCACGAAACTTCTTACGGAACGTTTGAAAGAACCCTTGAGCTTCCGGAAGGACTGGATGTTAACAAAGTGCGCGCCAATTACCGGAATGGCATACTTGAGTTGACGATGCCGGCAAAGGCAGAGGTTCTTCCGAAGAAGATTAAAGTGGAAGTAGAGGAAATGAAAAAGGCCGCATGAACCGGGAGATTGGAGATTTTCTCTGAAAAAATATAAGTCTGCCTCATCTCTCAGAGGTAAAAATCCCGGCGCTTCGTAAATAGATGTATAT
>JAKAIQ010000118.1 GCA_021825035.1 Deltaproteobacteria bacterium
ACCCTTTACGGTCATCTTTCTAAGCAGCTCGAGTATGACATCCTTCGCCGACACCCATGGTTTGAGCTTGCCCTTCAGATTTACGAGCACGACCTTCGGGTAAGTAAGGCTGAACGGGCCGCCGCCCATGGCAACGGCGACATCAAGACCGCCCGCGCCGATGGCAAGCATGCCCAGACCTCCGCTCGTCGGCGTGTGGCTGTCGGAGCCGAGAAGCGTCTGGCCGGGCACGCCGAACCTCTCTAAATGCACCTGGTGACAGATGCCGTTGCCGGGCCTGGAGAAATAGATGCCGTACTTCGAGGCAAGGGTCTGCAGGAACCTGTGGTCGTCAGCGTTCTCGAATCCCCCGTACTGTAGCGTATTGTGATCGACGTAGCTGACCGAGAGCTTCGTCCTTACCCTCGGCACACCCATGGCCTCGAACTGAAGATATGCCATCGTGCCGGTGGCGTCCTGAGTAATAGTCTGATCTATCCTGATGTTTACTTCCCTGCCCTGTACAGCCTCACCAGATACAAGATGGCCGTCGATAAGCTTTTGCGCGACATTTTTCCCCACGGTCTATCCTCCTTTTAATCGAAACATGGAATCCGGCTTTTCAGCCTCCTTGAAGCAATGCGGCGAAACGCTTTTTCATGAAATATTATAACTTAAAGTTCCCGACACATTCCATGAGAAATAGCTTCTAATAGGATTCTGTCCGGTAAAAGAGCGTAAAGTCTACACAAAAGTCATTAAAAAGTCAACAGAAAACGCATCTCGGGCCTTGACAACGGCATACGGCGACACCGACACCCGCTTCTTCAAAAGGCAAATCGCAATGTATGATTGATAATGAACTGATAAGCAACTGGCGGGAACGCCGCGGGCCTTTATCCCTCCGCTATGCCGAACCTTGTCTCCGTTATCTCTTCGGACCTGCATGACGGGCACTTTGAAGGCGTCTTGAGCCTGTCCCTTTTTTTAAAGACAAAACCGCAGCTCAAACACCTTGAAGGCTCCACTACAAAACGCTTTTTTTCAAACTTGCTCCTTGAACCGGTTATCGTGCGGGCTATATGGGGCAAATGTTCCAGGACATCTTTCTCCTTTATATGCGCCTCTCTTGAGATATCCCTTGCCGAAAGCATCCTTCCCTTAAGAATCTCTATTATTGACTGACGGATCGTAAGATCCGGCGTCGCTTCGTCCGTCGCTATCCTTTTGTCGATTCGGCTCAAACTATTTTTGTTCTGCATATTTCCCAACATGCAGCATCAATAGCGTGCGGTCATCCATCTCATGCCGGAAAATCCTCAGTCCCCGATTATCTTGATGAGCACCCTTTTTCTTCTTCCGCCGTCGAACTCGCCATAGAATATCTGTTCCCAGGGGCCGAAATCAAGCCTACCCTTCGTGACGGCAACCACCGCCTCCCTGCCCATGAGCTGCCTCTTAAGATGGGCGTCGGCATTCATCTCGCCCGTGTCATTATGCCGGTACAGGGAAATCGGGGCATGGGGCGCGAGCCTCTCGAGCCATGCGTAGAAATCATGGTGCAGCCCCGATTCATCGTCATTTATAAAGACCGACGAGGTTATGTGCATTGAATTTACGAGCACAAGCCCTTCTTCTATGCCGCTCTCTTCGATGCAGGCCCTGACCTCAGGGGTGATATTCACGAAACCCGTTCTTTCGGGCAGGTGCATAGAAAGCTCTTTGCGGTAGGTCTTCATGCTCGACTCAGAGTATATTGTTTTCCCTGTGTTTACCGGCGACCCTGGATGCGAGGCCATGAAGCGCCTGCAAGTCCGCTTCTCCAGGTTTGCCTTTGGCCACAACATTACCGAGCATCTCGACTTTCAGGTTCGAGATAGCCGCGCTTATCTGCTCGGCCATCTTTCCTCCCCATCCATATGACCCCACGACCGATGCGAACCTCACCTTTGGCCTCAGAGAATTGGCTATGAAAGCCGCGCTAATGGCCAAAGGGTGGGCGCCGGAAAGGATCGTCGGCGAGCCGATCACCATGGTCGCCGCATCGATGAGCGACATCGCAAGCTTGCCCATGTCCGTAACCGCGAGGTTGAACCTGTCGACGTTTACGCCTTCTTTTTCAAGCGCCGCGGCCAGGTGATCGATCATCAGTTCCGTACTGCCATGCATCGTCGCATACGCAATCGAGACCCTGTTGGCGAGCCTGCCGGAGGCCCATTCGCCGTGGATCTTCACGATGCGCTCCGGATGTCTGTACACGGGGCCGTGGCCCGGGGCTATGAAATCGACTTTCAGCTTCTCGAACCTTTCAATGTGCTTTAGCAGAGTCAGCCTGAAAGGCATCATGACCTCCGCGTAGTATCTCATAGCGGCTTCACATACTTTGCCATCGTCCGTCACGAAAGGGTCGGAAAAGGCAAGATGAGACCCGAACATGTCGCACGTGAAAAGTATCTTCGATTCAGGCACATAGGTGGACATGGTCTCCGGCCAGTGTACCCACGGGGTATGCAGGAACTGAAGGGTCCTGTCTCCGAGCGAAAGGACTTCTCCGTCGGCAACGGTGACTATCCTGCTTTCCGCAATATCGAGATGATCCAGAAGAAGCTCTTTTCCCTTTGGCGAAGCGATTACCCTTGCATCCCCGTATTTTGCAAGCACCCTTGGAAGCGTTCCGGAATGGTCCTGCTCGGCATGATGCGAGATGACATAATGTATGTCCTTGATTCCATCGAGTCGAGACATGAGAATTTCGGCCTTGCCGGGGTCGACCGTATCCAGGAGAGCTGTCTTTTCGCTGCCGCAGACAAGATAAGAGTTATAGCTCGTGCCGTCTGGCAGAGGTATAAGGGAGTCGAAAAGACGCCTGTCCCAATCGACCGCGCCTACCCAATAGATGCCATCGAGTATTTTCTTGCGCTCCATATCGTTTATCCTCGCCATGATATAAATGAAAACGATTCAAAGGGCCCGTTTGAACGTCACGGTGCCGACGAATATCGAAACCGCGGCAAAAACAATTAAAAATAGTATATCACCTTTTACCGCGGTAAGGCCCGCACCTTTAAAAAGAAGAGCCCTGAGAGCATGGACCGAATAAGTCTCCGGGTTTACGGCAGAGAAGTCCTTAAGCCACCAGGGGAAGCTTTCTACCGGATAAATGGCGCCGCTCGGGAAGAAGAATATCACGTTCAAAAAACCGCCAAGGACCCCGACTATCCTCGGATGTTCGAACCTGCCCATTATGATAAACATAAGACCCTGTATCCCGAGCGTGGATAAAACTATGGCCAATATGACGAGCATAAGTCCCGGAAAAGAAAGTGACTGCCAGAGATAGGCTCCCGAAATAACGGAAGTCGAAAGGAGCACCAGGAGCGCGAGTATCATCGTTATGAGAAGCCCGCTCCCGACAAGCCCCATGACTATGTCCCTCTTCGTAAGAGGTGTTAGCAGATAACTCTCTTCTATCCCAAGGAACCTGTCCATGACCATGTTAAACGCGCCGGTAGTCATGGCGCCGAGGAATATGGCCATTATGACGACCCCGGGTATCAATGTCTGATCGTAATCGATCCTTCTGTAAATATTGATTTCACGCAGATGCGGGACGGTTCTCACTTCTCTCACGGGGACGAGATCCGTCCCAAGGGAGGGCATCCCCGCCTCAATGGCAGCCTCAATCGATTTTGAGGATATGATCTCCGCGTTATCGAGGAAAAGGCCGAGTTCAGCCCCTGCGCCTCTGATGACATCCCTGCTGAAGTCCGGCGGTATGATCAGCACCGCCTTATACACGCCTTCCTTCAGGCCTTTCATGGCGGCTCCCTCATCCGGCATTCTGCGAATCACCACCGTCCGGGGGCCGGCCTCGATAGAACGCAAGATTTCAAATACCCTCGTGGCGTAAGGCCCTCCGTCCATGTCCACCACGGCCATCGGCAGGTTCTTGAGTTCACCCTGGAACGAATTGCCGAGTATTACGAGATACAATATCGGCATGAGAAGGCTTACGATGACGACGAGAGGATTCCTTATGAACTTCCTCAAGTCCCTCTCGAATATCGCGAGAAAACGGCTCATGACGAAACCCATCCGAAATCGAGCGCTATCATGGCTCGTATCACCTTCCCCACTTGGTAGGGACTCCGGCTCCGAGAAGGAAGCTGACCTTTTTCGCCTCTTCCTCTCTTATGGGTCTTCCGGTAAAGTGTATAAACACATCCTCAAGGGTCAGCTGTTTCAAAACTACGCTAACAACCGTCGCCCCGATGCCCCTCAGTCCTTCGACAAGCCCCGGGATCGCTCCGGCGCCGTTGTCCGCGGATACCATCAGCCCGTCGCCCTTGACCGTGCAAGAGGCGACCGAAGGCAGCGCCCTCACCCACTCCACCGCCTTCTGCGGGTCGATAGCGCCGATGGCAAGCTCTATGACGTCCTTTTGAGGCACCAGCTTCTTAAGGCCTGCCACGGTATCGAGGGCTACGATTTTGCCATAGTCGATTATGGCAACATGATCGCACAGGGCCTCGGCCTCCTCCATGTAATGCGTCGTAAGCAGTATGGTGAGCCTGTCCGCCATGCGGAATTTTTCAAGGAGTTCCCAGACAACATGCCTGCTCTGAGGGTCAAGCCCGATTGTGGGCTCGTCGAGTATCAACATTGCGGGCCTGTGCACGAGGCCTCTTGCTATCTCAAGCCTCCTTCTCATGCCGCCCGAGTAGGTTGCGACGAGATCCCTCGCCCTTTCCTTGAGTCCTACCATTGAAAGGAGTTCGTCGATCCTCTCTCTCCTTTCCTTTTTCGGCACGCCGTAAAATCTCGCGTATATGTCCATTATTTCGTAGCCGGTAAGGTCGAGATCGCTCGTCATGGCCTGCGGAACGACGCCTATAGCCTGACGTACCCGGGCGCGGTCTTTTACCACGTCCCAACCCATTATGCCAGCCGACCCCTCCGTGGGCTTAATGAGCGTGGTGAGTATCCTTATGAGGGTTGTCTTGCCCGCCCCGTTTGGGCCGAGAAGCCCGAAAAAATCGCCTTCAGGTACAGACAACGAAACCCCGGCAAGGGCCGTTACGTTGCCGTATCGCTTGACCAGATTTACTGTCTCTATCGAGGCGCCCATTAAGAAATCATTTGCCGGGAAATAGTCTGACTGTCACTGTCATCCCCGGCTTAAGGGTTTCGGATGGTTTGATCAGGCCGGCCTTCACCCTGAAAGTCCTTATATCCGGCCTGCCGCGCGTAACATCCCGCAGCGTAGCGAAACCGCCTACCCGGCCCACCTCTATCACTCTGGCCTCGAAGGTCTTCTCCGGATGCCAGGGCGTAAAGATGAGAGCCTTCTCTCCGAGCTTTACCTTGCCTATCTGGGTCTCCTCTATGTCGACCCTCGCCCAGACATGCTTAAGGTCATCCACGGTATAGATCGACGATCCCGGATTTACGTACTCCCCAAGCTCATACGACTTGTATACGATGACCCCATCTATCGGGCATATTATGTCCGTGTACCTTAACTGGGCCAAAGCGACCTTGAGCTCGGCTTCGGCCTCGGACATCTTCGCTTTCGCAGTGGATATCCGGGCCGTGGCCGCTCTTACATTGGCCGCGGCGTTCTTCAAATTGGCGTAAGCTTCACTCCTGTGCGCCAGGGCACTCTGCAGTTGCGCGTCATCCGCGTCAAATGCCGTCCGCGCCGAGTCGAGAGCCTGTTTTGAAAGGAACCCTCCCTTGAAAAGCCCTTTAGCCCTTTCGAGGTTGTCCTTCGAGTCCCTTGCGAGGGCTCTGGTCCTCGCGACGTCGGCTTCCGACGCCTTGACGCTGAACCTTGCCGCCTCTTCCATGGCCCTTGAATTCTCATGGTTGATCGCGGCCTCGCCAACGGCTCTGTTGGCTTCCGAGACGGCCGCCTTCGCGGCATCCATCCTTGCCCTCAGCTCACTGCTGTCAAGCTTCACCGCCGTAGCGCCGGCCTTTATTGAATCTCCCTCCTCGCAGCAGAGCCAATCGATCGTGCCGGATATTTTCGGGGACAATTCCACCTCCGTAGCCTCCATGATCCCGGTAGTTTCGATATACGGAGGGGCCTTTTCCTCCCTTACGGCCCACAGATACACAGCCAGGAAAATCAATATTACGACAAGGATTATCCCGGCGACCTTAAGCTTCATCAGTTTGTTAGACGCCATAACACGCCTGTCCTTCAATTAACTTGTTCAGAGCATAGCAGATAAGCGGTTTTTTTGTCCACGTTTTTAAATTCGCGGAACGCTGCCATAAGGATGAGATTTTGTCGAAAAAGAAAAAAGAAATGGATCTGCGGATTGAAAAAAACGGTGCGGCTACCCGGCAAAAATAAATCGCCGCTATCCTTCCTGCGCTACCTTTATATGAGCAACTATGACGCCATCGACCTCTAAAAGACCTTCCTGCGCGGCTTCAAGAGAGGCCTTGTCCCAAGCCTCCCCATCCTTCCTCCACACCCCGTTGCAAACCATCTCCTGTCCTTCTTTCAGAAGCTCCACGGGAGATTTTTGAAGCCTGTATCTCGGTATTAATAGAAGGCTTTTAAACCTCATATCTTCGAACGAAACCGGATTGCAATCGACCACGAACCAGTACTCGGTATTCTTCCCGACAGTCCTCGACCCCTCGAGGCCCTCCGCAACGGTAGACATGAGCACATTGGTTTTGTCGCCGGCATCGAAATTACGCGGCTCACCGACCTCTAGTCGCAGTTTCATGGCAAATCTCCATCCGATTTTTCACTTCATATGAACCTCCCCGCAGCAAGCTGCGAGGTATCCAAAAAATCAGAACAGCTCTAATTGCTGCCGATGTAGCACCTTGTAATCTTTATTGCCCTGATTTCTTACATATTCCTTA
>JAKAIQ010000119.1:0-5092 GCA_021825035.1 Deltaproteobacteria bacterium
GTCCAAGATGCATCCCGTCGGCGCCGGTCAGGATGGCGATGTCGATCCTGTCATTTATTATGAAAGCCACTCCGTTCTTCAAAGTGAGAGACCTCAGGGCCGCGGCGGCCTCAAGCGTATCGCCGCCGGCGAGGTCTTTTGCCCTCAGCTGGATAACGCGCGCTCCGCCCCGAATCAGTTCACGGGCGGTTTTTTCGATATCGCAGGGCTTGACGTAAGACGTATCAACTATCGCGTAAAGGCCGCGTATCATCTCGCGGGCCGGAAGACTCGCTGGCATGGCGTCATTCCTTCATCTTATCAAGGCTTATCTTGAGCTCTTCTATCTTTTTTCTGAGCGTATTCCTGTTGAGGCCCAAAAGTTCAGCCGCCTGCACCTGGTTTCCACGGGTCTTTTCGAGGACGAGCCTTATTAGAGGGCGCTCCATGAACGGCATTATGAAGTCATAGAGCTCCTGTTTTCCCTTGTTGTCGGTCCTGTCTATGAACGGCTTCAGCCTTGCCGCTATGAGATCTTCGAGCGATTCGCGTTTTTGCCTTCCCTGGGGCAGATCGAGGTCTTCCAGCGAGATTATGGCCCCGGGGGAGAGTATTAAGGCCTTTCTTAAGATGTTTTCAAGCTCACGGACGTTGCCAGGCCACTGGTAGCCGCGCAGGGCCTCGACGGCCTTGGGAGAAAGGGACCTGGGTGCGCCTCCAAACTCAAGATTGAACTTATCGAGGAAGTATTCGGTTAGAAGGGGAATGTCCCCTTTTCTTTCCCTTAGCGGCGGGATGGTCACCGTGACGCCGTTAAGCCTGAAAAAGAGATCCTCCCTGAACCTCTTTTCGGCTACCGCCTTTTCAAGGTCCTGATTGGTGGCGGCTATTATCCTCACATCCACTCTTATCGAGTCCTTGCCGCCGACCCTGTAAAATTCTTTCTCCTGAACAACCCTCAGGAGCCTGGCCTGGAGGTCGGATGACATGTCGCCCACCTCATCGAGAAAGATGGAGCCTCCGTCGGCAAGTTCGAATTTGCCTTTCCTGCCCTCCGTCGCACCGGTGAAAGCGCCCTTATCGAACCCGAAGAGTTCGCTCTCCATAAGTTCCCTGGGCACTGCCGCCGAATTTACGGCCACGAACGGGCCCTGGCTTCTGGGGCTGTTCATGTGAATGAGCCTGGCGAGGAGTTCCTTGCCGGTGCCGCTCTCTCCGAGGATAAGCACGGTAACGTCGTGCGGGGCCACCTTGCCCAATGTTTTAAAGACGTTCTGGACAGCCTTGCTTTTGCCGATAAACGTCGTTTCGACGGCGGTTTTTTCCCTGAGCCGGTCGGAGAGGTCGGATAGTTTCTTCCTTATCGAAGCGTCCTCAAGCGCCCTGTCTATGATGATCTCGATCTCGGCGAGGTCGAAAGGCTTGGCGATGTAGTCGAAGGCCCCGAGCTTCATGGCTTCTACGGCGTTATTCATGGTGGATTCCGCGGTCATGATTACGACCGGGATATTTACGCCACGGCCCTTGAGGCCCTTTAGAATCTCGAGCCCGTCCCGTCCCGGCATATTGATGTCTATTAACGCAAGGTCCGGGCCGGCGCTGCCGATGAGACTGTCCGCCTCTCTGCCGTCCCTTGCCACGAGCGTCTCGAATCTCTTCTCCGACAGAAAACGTTCGAGCACCCAGACTATGCTTTCGTCGTCATCCGCTACGAGGATTTTTCGCGCGCTCATTTGTTTACCCGCCAATCCTAATGAACATCATCTACATCGCGGCCACCGGCAGGAAGACCGAGACCGTGGTTCCAATGCCGGGGGTCGAATCTATCTTGAGAAGGCCGCCATGCTCCTTTATTATCTTGAGCGATATCGCCATGCCGAGCCCGCTTCCTCCGGCCTTGGTCGTAAAGAAAGGGGTAAAGATCTTTTCTATGTCATCGGGCTTTATGCCGCATCCGTTATCCTTTATTTCTACTGCCACCATCTTTCCTCCGGCCCCTGCCCCTTCCTCAATGATGTGGAAGTCCGTCATCATCCTCGTCATTATCCGTATGGATCCGCCCTTTTCGATCGCCTCTTGAGCGTTTTTCATGAGGTTCAGGAAGACCTGTGTAAGCTGGCCTTCATCGCCGGACACGCAAGGAAGACTCGGGTCGTAGATTTTGACGAACGCGGCAGGCCCGGCTCCTTCCTGAAGAAGCAGGATGACCGCGTCGACGACCCTGTGGATATTGAGCTCTTTCCTGTTCAGTTTGGCGGGCCTGGCGAAATCCAGCATCTCGTTTACTATGAGGTTCAGCCTGTCGGCCTCCTTCATGATAACGTTAATGTAATCGCTTCGGCCGTCTTCCTTCATTTTCTTTGAAAGGAGTTGCGCGGCCCCTCTTATGCCGCTTAAAGGATTCTTTATCTCGTGGGCGAGGCTCGCGGCGAAAGTGCCGATATACGCGAGGCGCTCCTTGCGTAAGGACCCGGCCTCAATGGACTTTATCCCCGAAAGGTCTTTGATCAGCGCAACTGCTCCGTTCACGTTTCCATGGATATCGAATATCTGGCTCGTCGTAACGCCTACCGGCAGCGTTCCGTAAAACCTGGTAACGAGCTTTTCTTCGTATTCGGCGAAAAGCCGCCCCTGTCTAAGCGTGCCCTCAAGCATTTCCGTTATCCGCACATTACGCTTGAATACTTCTTTGACGGGCTTTCCTATTACGAGCGACCTCGAAATGTGAGATATCTTTTCGGCGGCCTGATTAAAGACCCTTACGTTAAGGTCAAGGTCTACACCGATAACTCCTTCGGCAAGGTTCTCTACTATATCCTCGTATGAAGGCATCTTTTCCTGAAATTGGACGGGCATTGAAAACTGCCTAAATAATAGGCATCATAGCAAATTATCGTTCGTAAAAGCAATGAAAAACAAAGGGATATATTTTTTATGCCGGATGGTCTTGACCTGGCGGCTTTTTTTAAAGATAATTATCCCTCATGAAGAGGGACATGGCCGCGGCGCTTATAATAAGAAGTGGCAGACTGCTTCTCGTGCATAACAAAAAATACGAGCCTGTCCGCATAGAGCCGCCCGGCGGGAAGAAAAATAGTGATGAAACATGGCCTGAGGCGGTCAAACGGGAAGTGGAGGAGGAGCTTGGAGTCGAGGTCAGGCCAGGCAAGCTCCTGGGCGTTTATGATACGGCAACGCCGGAAGGGGACTTTTGCGTCAGGATGTATTTTTGCGATATAGTTTCCGGCGAGCCGAGGGTCGTCGAGCCGGACAAGATACCGGAGTTCGGCTGGTATTCACTCGGCGAGATGAAGCGTCTCAAAGGGCTTGTCCCCAACATGGTGAAGGCTCTTGAAGAGCTGGAAAAATACTTATGACAATTCTCCGGAACGGGTCTACGTCAGATCGGCCTTGGGTTCTTCCTTGTCGCCGTGCTTGTCGTAGCTGAAAAAAAGAAAATAGGTGATTACCCCGCCGAGCGTTATGAACATGAATGTGTCGTCGTTGGTGAGGTACCATGCAATCCCGGCGAACGTGGCCACCGTAAAACCGGTCCAGTTTATCGTTTTTGCGGCCTTGCGGGGTATCTTCTTTATCCATTTCTCCGCGTACTTGTAGACCAGCATGAGGGCTATGAATACGCCCGCCATTACAAAAAATCCAGCAGCGTTCATTATCTGACCTTCCTTTTTTTGTCGAAAAGACCTTTAAGGTTTTTGCCGTAGGGCCGTTTTACTATGCCTTTTTCGGTAATTATCGCGGTAACGAGCCTGCTCGGCGTCACGTCGAACGCCGGATTCTTCACGTTTATGCCCTGCGGCGCGATCCTCCTGCCTTTGAGGTGCGTAACCTCCCTCGAATCCCTTTCCTCTATAGGAATATCGTCGCCATGGAGGATATTCATGTCGATCGTGGATGTCGGAGCGGCTACGTAAAACGGGATGCCGTGCTCTCTTGCGAGAAGGGCGACCGTGTAGGTCCCTATCTTGTTCGCCACGTCCCCGTTCGCGGCTATCCTGTCCGCGCCGACTATGACCGCGTGAATAAGCCCCTTTTGCATCATGTGGCCGGCCATGTTGTCAGTAATGAGGGTGACGTCTATGTTGTCCTTCTTGAGCTCCCATGCCGTAAGTCTCGCGCCCTGAAGAAATGGCCTTGTCTCGTCTGCGAAGACCTTGATTTCCTTGCCTGCCTCCACGGCTCCCCTGATGACGCCGAGCGCCGTGCCGTAGCCGGCGGTCGCGAGGGCGCCGGCGTTGCAGTGCGTAAGCACCGTCGAGCCGCTTTTCAGAAGGTCCGACCCGTACTTTCCCATGAGGCGGTTCATCTCTATGTCTTCTCTGTATATGTCGATCGCTTCGGCAATGAGCTTTTTCTTGAGTTCCGTTGCCGTCTTTCCGGCGTTATCCTCGACGATACGGCTCATCCGCGAAATGGCCCAGAAAAGATTTACCGCGGTGGGCCGAGTCGAGGCAAGGAGCCGCGTTATACTGCCGAACTCCTTTTTAAAGGAGGCAATATCCTTTGACTTTATCTTCCGGGCTCCGAGGGCAACGCCCATGGCAGCGGCGACCCCTATGGCCGGCGCGCCTCTTACGACCATGTCCCTTATCGCGCGGGCGACCCCCCTGTGATCCCTGTAGGTCCTGTATACCTCCTTTTCCGGAAGCAGCCTCTGGTCGATCATGACCACGCCTGATTGTTTCCATTCCACTGTCTTGAACATTTTCATCCCCGTTTGAGAAATAGCTTTTTTCCAGCCGTCCGAAAGGCGAAAATCAGTATGGAGGCACGTCCCTTAAAAGCGTGGATTCGTCAAAAGGCTGCACCCTGACGGTCTCGCCTTTTTTAAAGCCGGCCGAGTCCTGCGGAACTATCACGTAGGAATTGGCGCGTACGGTAGTCGAGATTATGCCGGAACCCTGGCCGTCGAGAGGCGTTGCGCATAGTCCATCGCCATCGATCCTCAGTTCAGCCCTGACGAAGTTCGTGCGCCCCGGCTTTATCTTTATGTCTTTTGTCAGGCGGGCATTCAGGGCGGTCCTGAAGATCGCGCTTCTCCCGGACATCTTTAAGAGCGCGGGCCTTACGAACTGCTCGAAGGCTACCATCG
>JAKAIQ010000119.1:5102-6824 GCA_021825035.1 Deltaproteobacteria bacterium
GTTTCGGACTCCCACTCGGTTCTTGACACTGTCCTCCAGGGTAGCCTGCACCTCGCGCCGCCGCAGCCGAGAACGGCCCGACATCTTGAGAATGGCCGGCCGCACGAACTGCTCGAAGGCTACCATCGAGGATATCGGGTTGCCTGGGAGCCCGAACGCCGGCTTCCCGCCGATGACCCCGAAGGCGAGGGGTTTCCCTGGTTTCATCGCCACTTTCCAGAATATCATCTGTGAGCCCATATCCTTGAGCACGTCCTTAACGAAGTCATAATCTCCCACCGACACGCCGCCCGACGAGATTATGCAATCGGCGCTCATCGCGGCCTCGAGCTTCTCACGGAGGCTTTCTCTCGTATCCCTCGCTATGCCGAGTTGCAACGGGATGGCGCCGCATTCGGCCACAAGGGCTGAAAGGGCATAGCCGTTGCAGTTCGTTATCTTGCCCATCGCAGGGACTTCGTTGATGTCTACGAGTTCGTCGCCTGTAGACACTATGGCTACCCTGGGCCTTTTGTGCACAAAGACAAAGGGCGCCCCTACGGTGGCGAGCATGCTTATCTCCGCCGGCCTTATTACGGCCCCTTTCCTTATAACGACTACTCCGGCCCTGAAATCCTCTCCGCTTTTTCTTATATTCTCTCCTGCCGTTACGCTGGAACGTATGACGACCGTCCCGGATTCATTCGCCTCCGTGCGCTCAACCATTATTACCGCGTCGGCCCCGGCCGGTACCGGAGCTCCCGTCATGATCCGTACGGCCTCTCCCTTGCCCACCGCGGACCCGGGGACGCTGCCTGCCGGAAGGTCGTAAATGACTTTGAGGCTGACGGGTTTTTCCGCGGAAGCCGTCCTGGAGTCATCCGAACGCAGGGCGTAGCCGTCCATCGCCGAATTGTCCCATGGAGGATTGTTTCGCGAGGCTATTATGTCCTCGCCCATGACGCGGCCCCTGGAGCCGATTATGTCGAGGCTTTCGACTCCGAGCGGCTTGATTTCTTTTAGAATTGTCTCCAGCGCCGAATCAACTGAAATCATTATCACGCACCTTTATGTTCAATATCCGTATTTAAATGAAGCGCGCAGCCGTCCGGCCTTCAGAAGGGCCGACAGAAGCAACATAACACATTATTATTTCTTTTTCGAGAAATGAGTTGATGGTTCGCATGAGATGGATGAAAACGGGAACTCAAGTCCGGCCATCGGCGGACTTGATGAAATCAGCTCTGGTATTCCAGGATGGAGACCGTATGGGCCACGGCCCTGTTTCTCTTGAAGTTTCCTGCCCGCACAGGGATGAAGATAACGGTTCCGGGCTTGAGCCTGATGCGCCGGCGCCTCGCGACTCTGAGGTTATTGAGGTGGATGATCTCTCCAACGGGCACTCTGTATTTTTTTGCGATCTTGGCGATCGTCTCCCTGCGTATAACCCTGTGCTTTATGAATACAACCCGTCTGCGCACGGGGATATTTTTTATATTTTCTTCAAACCGCCGGGCAGAGCCTGCCGGTATCTTTATCTCGTAATCGGGGTAGTCCGGCGGAGTAAACCAGCGCAGAAGCTCGGGGTTAAGCCTTTTTATCTCTTCCGCGGTGGTTCCGGCCGCTTTAGCGATGACCCTGAGATCCGTGGCCTGAGAAACCCTGACCTTGTCATACGCGAGACCTTCGCCCGCATTCTCTTCATCGAAGCCATAGCTCTGCGGGTCTTTCGCTATCAGCATG
>JAKAIQ010000120.1 GCA_021825035.1 Deltaproteobacteria bacterium
TTCGAGCCGTTTATCCTGGTAATCCTTGCGATATACGCCGCCCCGAGATCGAAGTCTACCGGGATATCAAAAAAACCCAGAAGATTATAATCGACCGAGACGGCCCCGTTGGAGCCGTCTTTCCCGTTCCATGCAAGGGCCTGTCCGCCGAGATTGAATGTCCTCCAATCATATCTGAGCGCAAGTGCGTCCGCCTGCGTGCTGTGCATAAAATCCCTGGCGACCCCGGCTGAAAACTCCGCCATGGCGACGGCCGGGAACAGCGCGAGCAAGGCAGTCAAGAGAGCTAAAACAGTCACCGCTTCGGTTTTCAATATCCTGGCAAGCATAAACCTCCTTATAAAAAAGAATTTTTACGAAAGATAACACTTGGCGATTTTATTTTGACGCGAATTTTGATATCATTTTAGTCGATTCCTGAACGCTGTAAATGATTTTTTTCATCAATTGACTCCGTGCGAACGGCAGGGGATGATTAAAGCGCAAGGAAGCCGGCCCTGACCGGCTTGCCGGGCGGCCCGGCAAGCCGCCGCGGCATAAATTCAATCCTCAGGCGGCAGGCCGATACGTGAACGCGCCGAGCCGCGCCGCATTTGAGCTTCCGCGCCTTAAAAGAACATGTTCTTTTCCAGGGATAAACAAAGATCGGCTCGCCTCGCCTTCTGGGCATCCATGGTTTTAGTTGCGGCTGTGACGGCGGCGGCGTATCTGCCGTCGCTCGGGAACGGCTTTGTGAACTGGGATGACCCGGACTATGTCTACGAAAATCCGCTTATCCGCTCGCTGGACGCCGGCCTCCTCAGGTACGCCTTCATCGGCCCGGCTGTTTCCAACTGGCATCCCCTGACGATCCTCTCATTCGCTCTCGACTACAGGCTCTGGGGTCTCGATCCTTTCGGTTATCACCTCACGAACCTGATCTTTCATGCGCTTAATACGGGCCTTGTCCTGGCGCTGGCGTTCAGGCTCTTCTCGTACGGAAAAAATAACGGCGCTTACGCCTCGATGCTCGCCGCCGGGGTTGCCGCGCTTCTTTTCGGCCTCCATCCGCTTCACGTGGAATCCGTAGCGTGGATATCCGAAAGAAAGGACGTGCTCAGCGGATTTTTCTATGTATTGAGCCTTCTCGCCTACATAAGGTATGCTGAAAAGGGCCGCGCTTTGCACTACCTTGCGGCCCTCGTTCTCTTCGTCCTCGCGCTCATGAGCAAGCCCATGGCCATCTCCCTGCCGTTCGTCCTGCTAATACTCGACTTCTATCCGCTCAAAAGGCTTGACGCAAGGGCGCTCGTCGAGAAGGCCCCGTTCCTCGCGCTTTGCGCCGTTTCGGGCGCCCTTACGCTCTGGGCGCAGGCTAAGGGAGGGGCGCTCGCCGACGTCGCCATATATCCCGTCGATGCGAGGATCGTCGGAGCCGTAAGGTCGTCCGTATTCTATCTCTATAAGACCATCGCGCCCATCGACCTTTCGCCCTATTACCCATGGTACCCGAATACCGGATTCTTCGACGTGAAGTTCCTTGCGTCTTTTCTTGTCGTTATAATCATAACCGCTTTTTCCCTGATGACGGCGCGCAAGAACAGGATATTCCTTGCCGTCTGGCTGTACTTCATCGTCACGCTCGGCCCGGTTTTAGGGTTCATCCAGGCTGGAGGGCAGGCAGCCGCGGACAGGTACATGTATCTGCCTTCCATCGGGCCGTTCCTTCTGGCCGGGGCCGCCGCCAGGGAACTCTTTCTCAGGTGCCGGGAGTCGGCATGGCGGGCCGTCATAGCGATATCGCTCCTTACCGTAATGGCCGCGCTCGCAAGCAGGGCCGTCTCCGAGGAGGCCATCTGGAAAGATTCGACGACCCTCTGGTCCTCCGAGATAGACGACTTTCCCGGAAGGGTGAACATCGCATACAACCTGAGGGGGTTGGCCTACGAGGAGATCGGCGACCACAGGCGCGCCATAGACGACTTTACGCAAGCCATAAAGCTTCGGCCCTATTCGAGCTACGTCTCGCCTTACAATAACCGGGGCATATCCTACGAGGCTGAGGGTGAGTTCGGCCCTGCGCTAAAAGACTACTCGACGGCCATAGCCCTGAATCCCACCCTCCCCGAGCCGTACATGAACAGGGGCAGGCTTTACGAGAAGTTCGGGAGGTACGGGATGGCGACGGCGGATTTCAACAGGGCGCGCGAGCTCCAGCGGAACGGCCGCTGAAGGCGCGTCCGGCGCGCAAACCCTAACTCTTGAAAAATCTCCGGTACAGATAGACGTTCGCCGCCATTATCCCGCCGTACATGAAAAACGGAAGAGGAAGAAGAGGCGTGGCCAGCAAATACCCGGCGAGCGCCGTGCCTCCCGAGGATGCCGCGAGCCGCGTTATCTGGTTTATGCCGAAGGCCCTGCCAAGCTCTTCCGGGGCGACCATCTCCGACATCGCCTTCTGCTGGACCGGGAGAGCCGTCACCCTGAGAGCCGGGATCAGCAGATATACGGCGACCGAAACAGGCAGCACGCGCACGAGGGGAAGAAGCGCGGTCAGGGCGGCCCCGATGCCACGCGTAACGGTTATGCTTTTTACGAAGCCCACCTGGCGGTCGAGCCATGGGGCGAGAAGGAGCGAAAACGAGCCGATGATCCCGCTTATGAAGGCGTAGGAGGCCATCTGCCGCATGGGCAATCTGTAGACGATAACGAAGAAAGGCACCAAAAAGGGCATGACGAGGCCCTGCGAAAAGCCGTTGAGCAAGCCCGTAATCGTGAACTTTTCTATGACAACCCTGCTCTTGAGGACGCGCGGGTTGCCCCGCGGCCCGATTCGACCGAGCGGCAGGGCGGTCAATACCGAAACTGCCGATATGGCGGTGGCGGAAATGAAGACTAATTTAAGGGTCATGAGCCTGACAAGGAGGGAGCCGAACGCCGCGGCGATACTGCCCAAAAAGGCTATGACCGCGAAATAGACCGTCCGCTTCCTCCCGGACGTGAGGTCCGCCACCAAGGCGCTCTGGATCGGCATTGCGGATCCGCCGACCCCTCCGCCGGCCAGCGCGCCCGTAGCCGAGTATCCGCCAAGGACGGCCGCGGCGAAAAGCGCCGGAAGGCCCGTGGAAAGAAGCACTATGAGCGAGCTGAGCGGAAGAAGGATCGAGACCGATATAAGCGCGGCCTTTCTGCCGCCGACGTCGGCGAGGAACCCGAAAAAAAGCCCCATCCCGGCGGTGGCGATCGTTGCGGCCGTGTAAATCAGCCCGAGCCTGAACGCGCTGTAGTGGAGCTCCCCCAGCACGAGGTACGGGAACGCCAGGGTTATCATGCCCGCGGAAACGCTCCGCAGGACCCTGAAAGCCACTACAAGGAATATCTGCCGGCTGGCCTCGTCGGTCTCGAATCCCGTCTCTTTCAAAGGTATGCCATGAGTCTCCTTATTTTACGGATGCGGCGTCTTACCTGTCCGGCCTTCGCGATGCCATGAGGATCTCATCCGCGCTCCACTCTCCTCCGCCGGCAAAAAAGAAGTAAAGGAAGACGAAGCAATAGAAAACCGCGGCCTCCCCGTGATTGAGCGCCGGAAAGAACCCTGCTGGAGCGTGCACCATGAAGTAGGCGGCCGCCATCTCTCCCGACAGTATGAACGCCACCGGCCGCGTAAGAAGGCCGAGAAGGATGAGGCCTCCCCCGAAAAGCTCGATGACTCCGGCCAGGCCAAGCAGGGAGAAGAGATGCAGCCCACTGAACATGGCGGACGGAGGATAGCCGAGAAGCTTCATGCTCCCGTGTTCCATGAATAGCAACGCCACAACCACGCGCAAGACGCTTAAGGCGCGCGGTTGCCAGAACGCGAAGAAACCGGATCTCGCTTCCATTCAGATATCCTCCCGTGTCTCGATTTATGCAAATCCAAAGGGCAAAGGATGAACAACGCGAGTAGCGGCAGCGCCGTTAAAACGGGGCCTGCCCCTGGATGATGCGCACAAGCACCACTATGATGGCGATCACGAGCAGAATATGGATAAAGCCGCGCATGGTGTATGATGTGATCACGCCCAAAAGCCACAGCACTATCAGTATTACGGCGAGTGTCCATAGCATAAGCACCCCTTATCCGGGCTCGCCGGAAGGGCGCGGCTCGGGAAAACGGCTATTTCACGAGAAGATCATTCTTGACCGATTTCACGCCCGCGACACGGCTTGCGACCTCTTCCGCCTTTTTGACGCTCTGGCGCGAATCGACGAAGCCGCTTAACTCGACCACCCCTTTGTAAGTCACGACTTTTATCTCCAGGGTTTTTAACGACGGTTCATCAAAGATCGCCGCTTTTACCTTGGCAGTGATGGCGGAATCGTCGATATACTCGCCGGTGCTTTCCCTTTTTTGAGTGGCCGCGCATCCGATCAACAGGGTGACGAGCCAGACGCAGACCAATGCCTTTAAAACGATCTGTTTTTTTACCATGACGAATCTCTTCCCTTACGGTTATCAAGGATGTTAAGGATATTGGCGGAAAATTCGGCTTCGCTCTTTTTAAGCATTTCCAGTATATCCGTCTCCGCCAGCCAGTCAAGCGATGGCCCGATTGGGCGCGTTCTTTTTAAAATTTATGCAAAAAATGTCCGGATGCCGGTGCACGGTCGCGGTTCACGGCCACGTATAACGGCCTCTAAGGGAATAGCCTTCTCGCCATCCACCTTTTGATCCTCGAAAAGACGGACGCCTTTGGGGCGAGCATCGCCAGGTACTCGTCTATGACGGCGTGTTCCGGGTCTATGAGCACCCTGTCGAGGCCGAGCCATTTGAGCCACCCGCCTATCTTCGACAACGGGTCCATCCTTCTCTTCCTGAGGCGCGTAAAAGGCCTGCCGGCCATGGAGTCGAGGTAAGCTACCAGCCCGCCCGTGTTCTCGAGGGCGCTCCGGTCGCCGAGGCCGTCCATGCCTATGTGCTCGGCAAGGAGGCTCAGGCGCGCCCCGGCTATCGACTCCGAAAGGCCGTCGCCTCCGCCGGATTCCCACGCAATGTTGAGTTCGGTGTCGAACCCCATGCTTCTGTTGTTGGCATTCGCGGAGCCCACCGTCATGAAGCGGTCGTCCACTATCATGAGCTTCGAGTGCACGAATACCGGGATCTCGTTTTTCTGTCCCGGGGCCGCGAGTCCAATCGGATAGTAGATGCCGAACGAGTGTCCCCGCCTTTTCGCCACCTTGCGAAGCCTCCGCAGAAGCCGCGCCTGGGCGATCCCCACGGATATCCGTTCGATGAAGGTCTGCGTCATCAAAGGCAGTATTATCACTATCTGGAGCCTGGGGCGTCTCCTCTTCCTCATTCTTTTTATGAGCGCCCTGTAGACGGCATAGGAGCTGAAGTACTGGTTCTCCATATATATCAGCGACTCGGCGGACTTTATGGCGTCGGTGTACAGGCGGCGAATTTCCCTTACTGGCCTTCTCATGTTTACAACCGACCGGGCCATGGTCCTTGATATGGCCACTTTCGCGGCCGGGAGCGGTATGCCCAGCTCTTCGGGCAGATAATCCGCGCCGGGAGGCACGGGGGCAAGCTCTATCCGGGAGCCTGTGGCGCCGCTCCAGAGTTCCTCGAATATCTCCTTTAGCCTTTCGGCGGCCTGCCCGGAATGGTACGACTGGACGTCATGGTAAGGGTTGTATGGCGACCCGCGGGGGTTTGTGCGCTCCGGGTTCGAGATGAGATGCCTGCGGTCGTCCCAGCGGCCTGAGGCTATGTCCATGCCTCCCACGAAAGCGGCCTGTCCGTCTATGACGGCGAATTTTTCGTGCTGGCATGCCCCGAAGGGATGGTTGGCGTCGAAATGAAAGAATATCCGGCCGGACCTGGACGAGCCGAAGACCAGGTCCTGCATCCACTCCCGATCGAGGGCGAACACGACCGAGAAATCCCAGGCAAGGATGTAGACTTTAAGGTCCGGGTTCCTCGAGCAGAGCTCGTCGAGGAAGTCGAGGAATTTTGTGTGGCCGTTCGCCCTGAGAGCGTCCCCGCCCCTCAGGAGCCTTACCGAGCTGTCGAAGGCCCAGCCGGTCATGACGATGTGGCGACGCGCCCTTGACGCCGCGTGATGGAAGGCCCTGAAATACTCCTTTCCGTCGATAAGGAGCCCGGTTCCGTCCACGCCGGCTATCTCCATGCAATTCCAGCCAGTCTTGAGGATTCGTTTCATGGGCATTGGCCGGACGCCTCCGCCGACGGAGGCGTCGAATAAGAGTTCTTTAATTATATCATGAGTCTTGAAGAAGAAGATCGAGTCTTTCGGACGCGGATTAAGCGGCGAAATGCCGTTGCTGAAGACGCTACCTGATCGAATTCATGGCTCGAGGGCCGCGGACGTAATCGATCTCGGCGGCGCGCCTGAAGGCTTCGTTTATGATCCGCGGCGCGTCCGAGAACCTGCGTCTGTCGTCGAGAAGCACGAGCAACACCTCCCGGCCTTGCCTGTGCGCCAGCACTATGAGGCACTTGCCGGCTGTCGGGGTGAAGCCGGTCTTCACTCCTACCACGCCGCGATAGCGGCCGATGAGGCGGTTGCTGTTATGGAGCCTGAAGGTCCGTCTCCCGTTCACCGTGGAAATCCGCGTGTATTCCGTGGCCACGAGCCGCGCAAACTCCGGATACTTGAGGGCGGCGTCCGTCATCGTGGCGAGGTCGCGGGCCGTGGTGTAGTGCTCCGGGTCGTCATGGCCGCAGGCGTTGGTGAAGTGCGTGTTCTTCAGGCCCATGGCCTCGGCCTCCCTGTTCATGAGGGCCACGAAGTTTTTCTGCCCCCCGCCGACGTGCTCGGAAAGG
>JAKAIQ010000121.1 GCA_021825035.1 Deltaproteobacteria bacterium
CAGCCACATGCGAAATATGCGGAAAGGGCCCGGGCTTCGGCAATAATGTCAGCCATGCCAATAACAAAACCAAAAGACGGTGGAACCCTAACCTTCAAAAAATGCGCGCCATCGTCAAAGGCAAGATAAAAAAGGCCATGGTTTGCACCAGATGCATACGTTCAGGCGCGGTCACAAAAACCGCCTGACTCATTTTTCAGGCTTTCACCCGGCGGCTCAGAGGGTCGGAATGCACCCGCTTCAGGCTTATTCGGACACCACGGCTATAGCGTCTATTTCTACTCCAACGCCTTTAGGGAGCGCATTAACCCCGACAGTGGCCCTTGCCGGATAAGGCGGCGCGAAGAACTCTTCATACGTCGCATTCATCTCGTTGAACGCCCCGAGGTCTTTCAGAAAAACGGTTGTCTTTACGATATCGTTTATCCCGCCTCCAGCTTCTTCAAGAATCGTCTTCAAATTCGTCAACACCCGCCTCGTTTGAGCGCCTACGTCCCCCGAGACTACGTCTCCCGTGGCCGGGTCGACCGGTATCTGTCCGGACAGGAGCAACAGACCTTTGATCCTTATCCCCTGGGAGTACGGCCCTATGGCCCGCGGAGCCTTATCTGACGTTATCGCTTTTTTAATCAACCGGTTCCTCCTTGCCCGAGATATTCAGAGCGCGGTTTCATGCTCACTTTCCCTGGAAAAATCCTTTTTTACACGTTCCACCTTTAGAACCTTTTTGATTTTCTGAAGCGCCTTGATGATCGACTTCAAATGGGCAAGGTCCACGACCTCGACCTCGAAAGTACAGACCGCCTTGTTTTCATTATTCGTTCTTATCTCGGCGCTCGAGATGTTAGCATCAGCGGCCTTTATGGCGTTGGACATTTCGGCAAGAAGTCCTTTTTCGTTTTTCGATATCACCTGTATCTTGACGGGTCTTGAAGCCCTGGCCTTTTTATCCCATTCGACCTCTATGCGCCTTTCCTTGTCTATGTTGAGTAGGTTCGGGCATCCGGCGGCGTGGATGGCAACACCCTGGCCGTGCGTTATGAAGCCGCGTATCTCATCGCCAGGGAGGGGGTTGCAGCATTTGGCGAACCTTACCATTACGTCTTCCACCCCGCGCACGATTACGGCGCCCGTCCCTTTTTCCACCTTAGCGCCCGGCTTTAGCTTGTCGAACATCTTGAGGAATGAAAACTTGTGCCTCGATTCGATCTTGTCCTGCGGAAGTATCTTGCCAAGGAGCTGAAGAACCGATATCTTCCCGTAACCTATGCTCGCAAGGAGGCTGTCTATCTCCTGAATGCCGAAATTATCCTTCGCTATCCTTTCGAGATCGCCCGACTTGAGAAGCTTTGTAAATTCAAGCCCATGCCGGTGAAATTCCTTTTCGCATATCTCCTTGCCGAGGGCTATGCTCTTTGTCCTCTCCTCGGTCTTGATCCAGTGTCTTATCCTCGTCTTCGCCCTCGAGCTTATTACGAACTTAAGCCAGTCTTTGCTCGGATGGTGGACCTGCGATGTAATTATCTCAACCACATCGCCATTTCTCAACTGATACTTGAGCGGCACCATCTTGCCGTTAACTTTGGCTCCAGAGCACTTATTGCCGATATCGGTATGTATGGCATATGCAAAATCCACGGGCGTTGCGCCTGATGAAAACTCCTTGACATCCCCCCTTGGCGTAAACACGAAGACCTCTGTTGGAAAAAGGTCGACCTTCAAAGACTCAAGAAATTCATCCGAATCCCTGAGGTCCCTCTGCCATTCGAGAAGTTGCCTGAGCCAGGCAAAACTTTTCTCGTCTTTGCGGTCGAATATCTTGCCCTCCTTGTACTTCCAGTGCGCCGCGATCCCGTACTCGGCCACCCTGTGCATCTCCTCAGTCCTTATCTGCACCTCCATCCTTACCCCGTAAGGGCCGACTACCGTGGTATGGAGCGACTGATACATGTTCGTCTTTGGTATCGCGATATAATCCTTGAACCTTCCAGGCACCGGCTTCCATATCGAATGAATCACGCCCAGCACCTCGTAACAGTCCTTAACGGTCTTCACAATGATCCTGAATGCGATTATGTCGTAAATATTCTCGAATTCAACGTCCTGTTCCACCATCTTCTTATGGATGCTGTAGAGTTGCTTGGGCCTTCCGGTCACCTCGCATTCGATCGAATGATCCATGAGTTTCCCTTCGATCATTCCCTTTACTTCCTTTATGTAATTTTCCCTGAAATCCTTTTCTTTCTCAACATGCTCCTTGAGCCAGGCGTATCTCTCAGGTTCAAGGTATGTGAACGCAAGGTCTTCGAGCTCCGTCTTTATCCATCCTATGCCAAGCCTGTTGGCGAGCGGCGCATATATATCAAGAGTTTCCTTCGCTATCTTTTTCTGCTTGGCAGGATCATGGGCTCCGAGAGTTCTCATGTTATGAAGCCTGTCGGCAAGCTTGATAAGGAGTATCCTGATATCCTTGCCCATGGCAAGGATCATCTTACGGAAATTTTCGGCCTCGTGGTCTTCTTTTTTGTCGAATGTGATGCGGCTCAACTTCGTAAGGCCGTCAACAAGCTGCGCTATCTCGGCGCCGAAGAGTTCCTCTATCCTTTCCAGCGTCGTATGAGTGTCTTCCACGGAGTCGTGAAGAAGACCGGTGGCTATGGTCTGGGCGTCCATCTTCAGGGCCGTAAGAATATTGGCCACTTCAAGCGGATGGTTGAGATAGGGTTCTCCGGAAAGACGGGTTTGTCCCTGATGCACCATGCCGGAAAAAACATAGGCCTTCTCGATTATCGCAAGGTCTGTGGACGGATTGTAAGCCGCGGCTTTTTCTAAGATTTCCTGCAACCTGACCATATATTTAAATTTATCGCAAATGGCACATTATTTCAATAGGCCAGATTCAAGGACGATCCGCATTTACACCCCGAAGAGACGGCAAAAAACATTGTTTTGATTCATGCTTATTCCGAATTCCGAGCTAATGCCTTACGGTTGTATTGCTTTATTCGATACGTTTTGATATAGTTAATGTAAAGTATTACGAATCTCTCGCATCGGAAAAGCGTTTTTGATAAGCGATCCTGCGTTGGGGGAGGAAGCCGCCGGCGGAGATGAAATCTGGCAGCAGGTGATGCGTCTTTTAAAAATAGTTATTCTTATAGCGCTGTTGCTTTTCGCGGCGGGCCTCGGTTCGTATTATTATTTCATGCGTGACCTTCCTTCCCTCAAAACGCTTGAAGACTACCATCCAAATCTTGTATCCGAGGTATATTCCAAAGACGGCAGAATAATCGGCGAATTTTATGTCGAGCGGCGGGTGATCGTCCCGGTCAACAGAATGCCGAAGCACCTCATAAACGCATTCCTTGCGGCCGAAGACTCCAAATTCTTTGAACATGAGGGTATAAACTACACAAGCATATTCAGGGCGCTGTACAAAGACCTGATGGCCGGGAAGATCGTCCAGGGCGGTTCAACCATTACGCAGCAGGTGGCAAAGAGTTTTTTCCTCTCTCCTGAACGCAAGATTTCAAGGAAGATTCGAGAGGCCATAATGGCGTTCAGAATCGAAAAAAACCTCACTAAAGACGAGATTTTGAACCTTTATCTCAACCAGATATACTTCGGAAACGGGTCGTATGGCGTCCAGACGGCGGCAGAGACGTATTTTGGAAAAAACGTCGGCGAACTCGATATCGCCGAGTCGGCCCTTCTCGCCGGGCTTCCCAAAGGGCCGAGCAAATATAATCCCTACTCCAACTTCGAACTTTCCAAAAAGCGGCAGAAATTTATAATAGGCCGGATGCTTGAAGAAAAATTCATCTCTCCCGGCGACGCCGAAATGGCCATCAAAGAAAAGTTGAAGCTCCGGCCGAGGAAGGTTGATTCGCTGTGGGTTGGACCATATTTTACCGAAAACGTGAGAAAATACATCGAGGAGAAATACGGCGATGATATTCTTTACAGAGGCGGGCTGAAGATCTATACCACCATGGACGTTGAAATGCAGAAGGCCGCGAATACCGCAGTGCGTGAAGGTCTTCGAGAGTATGGCATGCGCAAAGGATACAGGGGGCCGCTGGCAACCCTTAGATCAAGAGCTGACGTAACCACTTTTCTTTCGGATGAAGACAGGCGAATACCAAAACATCTTGAGCAGGACGTCTCTTATCGGGGGGTCATAACATCGATAGACTACAGGGACATGTCTCTAAATGTAGCGGTTGGCAGCCACCGTGGCATTATCTCTTCGTCCGACCTGGCCTG
The DNA here is from genome assembly GCA_021825035.1 of Deltaproteobacteria bacterium. GTDB lineage: Bacteria > Desulfobacterota > GWC2-55-46 > GWC2-55-46 > GWC2-55-46 > JAKAIQ01. The sequence continues at coordinate 4,267 of JAKAIQ010000121.1, forward strand.
GGCCAAACTCTACAATCCCACTAACTCTCCCGACGGCGGAAAATATGCCGACCTCAGGCACGTGTTCCATGAAGGTGATGTGATAGATGTGATGGTCAAGGACCGGCCATACAACGATTCGCTCCCGGCGCCTTTAAGTCTCGTACAACCGTCTTTGGCCCAGGCCGCCCTTTTCGCGATCGAGCCTGAGACCGGTTATGTGCGCGCGATGGTCGGAGGATCCGATTTTTCAAAAAGCCAGTTTAACAGGGCCACTCAATCCTTGAGACAGCCGGGTTCAGCGTTCAAGCCCATAATATACGCTGCCGCGATGGATAAAAATTATACACCGGCCACCATCGTGCTGGATTCCCCTCTCGTGTTCAATGAAGTCCTCAATGAAGGCGATTGGAGACCGAGAAACTACGATGAGAAATTCCTTGGCCCTACGACTGTAAGGACGGCGCTTGCCAGGTCGAGAAATGTCGTTACCATCAAGATTCTAAAGGATATCGGAATCGATTACGCCATTTCGTACGCGCGGCTATTGGGCTTGACTTCGCCGCTCACGAGAGACCTGTCGCTGGGCCTGGGGTCGTCCGCCGTGTCACTTATGGAGCTTACGACGGCTTATGCTACGTTCGACAATCTCGGCAACAGGCCTCAACCCATCATCATAACCAGGATAATCGACAAGGACGGCAATGTCCTGGAAGATAACGCGCCTTCCATAACCCCGGTATTGAATCCCGCTACCGCGTACGTGATGACGAGCCTTTTACAGAGCGTGATTGAAAAGGGCACAGGCGTAAAGGCAAAAGCCCTTGGCAGACCGGCTGCCGGAAAAACCGGCACCACCAATGAAATGAATGACGCCTGGTTCATCGGGTATGTGCCCGGCCTTGCGGCGGGAGCGTGGGTAGGATATGATGAACAGAAACAGCTCGGAAAAGGTGAGACTGGCGCGATGGCGGCCCTTCCGATATGGCTGAAGTTCATGAAGGAAGCAACCGCTGGAACGCCGGTAAGGAATTTTCAGGTGCCTGAGGGCGTTGAGTTTGCCAAAATAGACCCGGATACCGGATTACTCGCAAATTCAACGACTGAAGATCCGTTATTCGAGGTATTCAAGGCGGGAACCGCGCCGACCGGAAAAGCAGCCGCAAAGGAAAAGGCGCATTCGGCCAATTTTTTCATGATAGACACCGGCTCAAAACCAAGAACGAGAAGACCGGACGAGCAGCCTGCGGATTGAGGGAAAACCATGAATGGACTTATCGATTCATATGAACGGAAGATAGATTACCTGCGCATCTCGATCACCGACAGATGCAACCTCCGTTGCGTTTACTGCATGCCCGCCGAAGGCATAGAACTGGCCGAATCGAGTGCGATCCTTCGGTACGAGGAACTTTTAAGAGTCGCCAGAATAGCCGTATCCCGCGGGGTAACCAAGATGCGCATTACCGGCGGAGAGCCGCTCGTGCGCAAAGGCATAGTCGAGTTCGTGACGGACCTTTCGTCGCTTAAGGGGCTTAAGGATCTGAGCCTTACGACAAACGGTGTCCTTCTCCAGGAGTTCGCGCCCAGGCTCAAGGAGGCCGGACTCAAAAGGGTCAACGTAAGCCTCGATTCCCTGAAAAGAGACCGCTTCCTTAAGATAACGCGCGGTGACAACCTCAATCAGGTCCTGGCCGGGCTTGAAGAGGCCCGGAAAGTGGGCCTGACTCCGGTAAAGGTCAACATGGTCGTCATAAAAGGCTTTAACGACGACGAAATAATCGATTTCGCGATGATGTCGAAGACAAAACCATATCACATCCGTTTTATAGAATATATGCCTTTTAACGCAAGCGAAGGCTGGCAGAAGGACAAGTGCATCCCGGCAAGGGAGCTTAAGGAGATGATAGAGCGCGTTGAGCCGCTCGAACCGGTTACGGATCTTACAGGCGGAGCAGGGCCTGCAAGACGTTTCAGATTCAGGGGCGCTCCGGGAGAGGTTGGATTCATCAGCCCCGTCTCGGAACATTTCTGCGGTTCGTGCAACCGCTTGAGGCTGACCTCGGACGGCAAGATCAGGATGTGCCTTTTTTCGGATGATGAGGTCGATATCAGGAACGCCCTGCGGGACGGCTCTCCGGACAAAGTCATAGAGGACCTTCTTTTCAAGGCCGTAATGTCCAAGCCCATGAGGCATCACATAAACGACAATGTCTTCAAGAACTGCAGCCGGACCATGAGCCTTATAGGAGGATAAGTCCTTTCTACCAGCCGAGTTTCAGCCTCTCGGCCACCCTTTCCGGAAGTCCCGCGGCCAATATCTTTTCCGTCGTTCGCTGAATGTCGTACTGTATCCTGTAAAAAATAAACTCAGACTTCCTTGAGTCGTAGATTAAAAACGGAGCCCTCGGGTCCCTGTCCCTCGGTTGTCCAAGGCCGCCTGGATTTACAAGGTAGTTAATCCCTTTCGTTATCTTGAGTGTGGCGTCAAGGTTTAGGATTACC